>NZ_JBIWCN010000013.1:212126-221162 GCF_044761525.1 Streptomyces sp. NPDC097595
GCGGCGCCGCGGTGTGCGGGGGGGCCCCCCGGGGGGGGGCCCCACCACCCAGCCCCGTGGGGGGGGGGGGGCCCGCGCCGCGCCCCCCCCCCCCCCCCCCCCCACGTTTCTCTCCGGGCGTCAGTCGCGCTCGTCGCGGTCCTTCGCCTCGCGCTCCGCGTTCCGCTCCTTGATGCGGATGTTCTCCTTGCGGACGTCCGCCTGGGTGGCGCGCTCCTTCTGCAACCACTCGGGGTTGTCCTGCTTCAGGGCGTCGATCTGCTCGGTGGTCAGCGCGTCGGTGACCCCGCCGCGGGCCAGGCCCGAGATGGAGACGCCGAGCTTGGACGCGACGACGGGGCGGGGGTGCGGGCCGTTGTTCCGCAGGTCGCGCAGCCACTGGGGCGGATCGGCCTGGAGGGCCGCCAGCTCGGCGCGCGAGACGACACCCTCCTGGAATTCGGCGGGGGTGGCGTCGAGGTACACACCCAGCTTCTTCGCCGCGGTCGCGGGCTTCATCGTCTGGGCGGTCTGGTGGGACTTCATGGGGTCAAGGGTATCCAGCGCGTGCGGCGCCCTCGACCACGGCCGGTAACCTGGCGGGGTGACAGGCCCCGAAGCAACCCCCTCGTTCCGGCTGGCGTACGTCCCCGGAGTGACCCCCGCCAAATGGGTGCGGATCTGGAACGAGCGCCTGCCGGACATCCCCCTGGAACTCGTCCAGGTCCCCGCCCACGGCGCCCAGGAGCTGCTGCGCGCCCATGGCGCCGACGCGGCGTTCCTCCGGCTGCCGGTGGAGGGCACGGACCTCAGCGCGATCCCGCTGTACACGGAGACCACGGTCGTCGTGGTCCCGAAGGACCACCTGATCGCGGCGGTGGACGAGCTGTCGGTCGCGGAGCTGGCCGACGAGATCGTGCTCCACCCGATGGACGACGCCCTGCCCTGGGAGCGGCTGCCCGGCCGCCCGGCGCTGGAGCGGCCGGCGAGCACGGCGGACGCCGTCGAGCTGGTCGCGGCGGGCATCGGCGTCCTCGTGGTCCCCCAGTCGCTGGCCCGGCTGCACCACCGCAAGGACCTGACGTACCGGACGCTGACCGACGCGCCGGAGTCGCGCGTCGCGCTGTCCTGGCCGCAGGAGAGGACCACCGACCAGGTGGAGGACTTCATCGGCATCGTCCGCGGCCGTACGGTGAACAGCTCGCGCGGCCGCGCGGGTGCGGCGCCCGCCGCGCAGCCGAAGGCCAAGGACAAGGCGAAGGCCAAGGACAAGCCGAAGCGCGCCGCCGGCGCGGGGACGGGGAAGGGCTCCCGGGCGGCCAAGGGCGCCCAGGGCGCTCGCGGCGCCGCCGCCAAGCGCGGCAAGCCCCGCCGGAGGCCGTGACCGCCCCGTTGTCGGTGCCGCCTGGCAGCATCGGGGCCATGACGCACACCGAACGCCCGATGCCGCCCCTCGACGCCGACGAGCGCACCGGCCTGGAGAGCTGGCTCGACTTCTACCGGGCCACCGTGGCCCAGAAGTGCGAGGACCTCACCGACGAGCAGGCGCGCAGCGCCTCCGTACCGCCGTCGTCGCTGACGCCGATGGGGCTCGTCCAGCACCTCGCGGAGGTCGAGCGGAACTGGTTCCGGCGGATTCTGAACGGCGAGGACGTGCCGCCGCTGCACGGCCCGCCGGCCGCACCCGGGGTGCACAGCGGGGGGTTCGACCTTCCCGCGGACGTCACCTTCGCCCAGGCCCTCGCGGCCTGGCAGGAGGAGATCGCCGTGTCCCGCGCGGTATGCGCCGGGCGCTCACTGGAGGACTCGGCGCCCTTCATGGGCGGCGAGGTGAGGCTCCGCTGGATCTACCACCACATGATCGGCGAGTACGCCCGCCACAGCGGTCACGCCGACCTTCTCCGCGAGCGGATCGACGGAACCACCGGCGTCTGACGGGCCGGGTTTCCGGGTCGCTCCGGGGAGATGTCAGGATGGGATCCATGACGAGCCAGGTTTACTTCGACATCACCATCAACGACGCTCCCGCCGGGCGGATCGTCTTCAATCTGTTCGACGACATCGTTCCCAAGACCGCCGAGAACTTCCGCCAGCTGGCGACCGGCCAGAACGGCTTCGGTTACAAGGACTCCTCCTTCCACCGCGTCATCCCGGAGTTCATGCTCCAGGGCGGCGACTTCACGCGCGGCGACGGCACGGGCGGCAAGAGCATCTACGGCAACAAGTTCCCCGACGAGAACTTCGAGCTGAAGCACACCAAGCCGGGCCTGCTCTCGATGGCCAACGCCGGCCCGAACTCGAACGGGTCGCAGTTCTTCATCACCACGATCGTGACGTCCTGGCTGGACGGCAAGCACGTCGTCTTCGGCGAGGTCGCCGACGAGGACAGCATGATCCTCGTCAAGCAGATCGAGGGCCTCGGCTCGCAGAGCGGCCGCACCCAGGCGAAGGTCACCATCGCGGACTCCGGCATCCTCTGATCCCGGATCCCCGGCAGACCGATACGCGCCGCCCGACGTCTTCCGTCGGGCGGCGCGTTTCCGCATTCGGGGACGCATGCACTGTCAACCGATAGTTGACACTCCCCCACTGTCAACTTACGGTTGACACATGACGAATCCCGTAGTGCCGTCGCAACCCGTCCGCCTGGACGACCTGATCGCGGCCATCAAGAAGGTGCACTCCGACGCCCTGGAACAGCTTCAGGACGCCGTCATCGCCGCCGACCACCTCGGCGACGTCGCCGACCACCTCATCGGCCACTTCGTGGACCAGGCGCGCCGCTCCGGCGCCTCCTGGACCGACATCGGCAAGAGCATGGGCGTGACCCGGCAGGCCGCCCAGAAGCGCTTCGTCGCCAAGGCCCCCGGCGAGGGTGCCGTCCTCGACCCGGGCCAGGGCTTCGGCCGCTTCACCCAGCGCGCCAGGAACGTGGTCATGGCGGCCCAGAACGAGGCCCGGGCCGCCGGTAACCCCGAGATCGGCACCGAACACCTCGTCCTCGGCCTGCTCAGCGAGCCCGAAGGACTCGCGGCGGCGTTCATCAAGGCCCAAGGCGTCGTCCTGGACACCGTCCGGCAGGCGGCCACCGAGGCGCTGCCCCCGGCCACCGGGGGCGAGATCCCCGAGCTGATCCCGTACAACGGTGACGCGCGCAAGGCGCTGGAGCTGACCTTCCGCGAGGCGCTGCGGATGGGGCACAACTACGTCGGCACCGAGCACATCCTGCTCGCCCTGCTGGAGCACGAGGACGGCTCCGGCGTGCTCAGCGGCCTCGGCATCGACAAGGCGGCCGCCGAGCAGGCCATCGCCGACGCCGTCGCGATGTTCGTCTCCAAGCGGCAGGCGTCCGGCACGGCCGAGTGACCTCCGTGCGGTGGAACCGCACCGGCGGCTGAACGTGTCGCACCGGCCGCCCCGCGTACGGCCTCATACGTTCTCGGCGTGAGTACGTATGAGGCAGGGGCGGGGCGGCGCGGGCGGCTCCTCCGGCTCGGTGAGTGGTGCGCCCGCCATTGCGTCGTGGTCCTGGTGCTGTGGCTGCTGGCCCTCGGTGGGCTGCACGTCCTCCAGAGCGCCTTCGGAGGCACGTACTCCGACGACTTCGATCTGTCCGGTACGCAGTCGAGCACCGGGGCCGATCTGCTGCGGGCGCACGACCCGGCCGCGGGCGGCACCGGCGCCCAGGTGGTCCTGCACGACGCGCAGAAACCGCTGACGGACGTGAGCGACCAGGTCGGCCAGGCGGTCGGGAACCTGGAGAAGCTGCCGCACGTCCTGTCCGCCCAGAACCCGCTGCCCTCGTCGTCCTCCGCCACCTCCACCGCGCTGTCGAAGGACGGCAAGACCGCGTACATCACCGTCCGGTTCGACGTGAACCCGACCTCGCTGGACGACTCCTACCTCGACCAGGTCGACACGGCCGTCAAGCCGCTGCGCAGCGCCGGGGTGCAGGTGGAGTACGGCGGTCCGCTCGGCGAGCTCGCCCGGCCCGAGACCAAGGACTTCACCAGCGAGGCCATCGGCTTCGCGGTCGCGGTCGTCGTGCTGCTGATCGGCTTCGGCAGTGTCGTCGCCGCGGGCATGCCGCTGGTCACCGCGCTGATCGCGGTGATCGTGGGGGTGAGCTGTCTGGGGCTGCTGGCCGCGCTCACCACCTTCGCCAGTGTCTCGCCCACGCTGGCCACCATGATCGGGCTCGGCGTCGGCATCGACTACGCGCTCTTCCTGATCACCCGCCACCGCCAGCTCGTCATGGACGGCGACGACCCCGTGCGGGCGGCCGGCCGGGCGGTGGCCACCAGCGGGCGCGCCGTGCTGGTCTCCGGCTGCACCGTCGTCGTCGCGCTCGCCGGGCTGTACGTCTCGCGCGTGACGTTCATCGGCAAGCTCGGGGCCGCCGCCGCGGTCACCGTCGTCACCGCCGTCCTCGGCGCGCTCACCCTGGTCCCCGCCCTGCTGGGGCTCGTCGGCCGGCGGATCGACCGTCTCCGGGTCCGGCCGCCGGTCGCCGAGGGCGGGGCCGGGGCGGGCGTCGCGCAGCAGGGCGGCTGGCACCGCTACGCGCGCCGGGTCGAGCGGCGGCCGTGGTGGTTCCTGGTCGCCGGGGCGGTCGTGGTGGGTGTCCTGGCGATCCCGCTGTTCTCGATCCGGCTCGGGCACATCGACGACGGGGCCGATCCGACGAGCTTCACGGACCGGCGCGCGTTCGACCTGGTCTCCACCGCCTTCGGGCCCGGCGCCAACGGGCCGCTCACCCTGGTGGTCGACCAGCGGTCGGTGCCGGACGCGGACCGTTCGGCGCTCGCGTCGAACCTGAAGAAGGCGCTCACGGGCGTGCCGGGCGCGGCGAGCGTCAGCGCGCTCCAGCCGACGAGTGACGACGCGCTGCTCGTCGGGACCGCGGTGTCGAAGGACGCCCCGCAGGACGCGGGGACGACGGACCTGTTCAAGCGCCTCAAGGACGACGTGCTGCCCGAGGGTGTGTCGGGGACGGCCGCCTCGGGCTATGTGACCGGGACGACGGCCGCCCAGGAGGACTTCCTCGCGATCATCGCGGCCCGGCTGCCGGGGATCATCGCCGTCGTGGTGGGCCTCGCCTTCCTCATCATCCTGATCGTCTTCCGGGGTGTGCTGGTCGCGCTGAAGGCCGCCGTCCTCAACCTCCTCTCGATCGCCGCCTCGTACGGGGTGGTGGTGGCCGTCTTCCAGTGGGGCTGGGGCGGGCCCTCGCTGGGCGTGTCCGGGACCGTGCCGATCGAGAGCTATGTGCCGATGATGATGTTCGCCATCGTCTTCGGGCTGAGCATGGACTACGAGGTGTTCCTGATCTCCCGGGTGCACGAGGCGTGGCTGCGCACCCGGGACAGCCGGGACGCGGTGGCGCACGGTCTGGAGATCACGGCCCGGGTGATCACCTGCGCCGCGCTCATCATGGTCAGCGTCTTCGCGGCGTTCATCCTCAGCGACGACATCGTGGTCAAGATGCTGGGCCTGGGCCTGGCGGTCAGCGTGCTGATCGACGCCACGGTCGTACGGCTGCTGCTCGTCCCGGCCGTGATGACGCTGCTGGGCCGCGCGGCGTGGTGGTCGCCGAAGTGGCTGGACCGGGTGCTTCCGCACATCGACACGGAGGGCGAAGACGCGGCCGCTACTCCAGGCGCAGGCTCCAGCGGCGGGAGCGGCCGGTGAGGGTGACGGTGGCGAGCGGGCCGACGTCGACGTTCCAGTACGTGGCCGGCGGGGCCTTCAGCGCGTAGACGAGGGCGGCGCGGACCACGGCCGGTTCGGCGACGGCGAGGATCGCACCGTCACAGGCGGGGCGGGTGTCCAGCCAGCCGCCTATCCGCGAGATGAACGCGAGGAGCGGCTCCCCGCCGTGCGGCGCGGAGCGCGGGTCCGCCAGCCAGGCGTCCACGGCCGCCGGTTCGAGGGCGGTGACCTCGGCGAGCGTACGGCCCCGCCACCGCCCCATGTCGCAGTCGCGCAGGGCCGGCTGCACGAGGGGGCGGAAGCCCAGCGCCTCCCCGGTGGCACGGCTGCGCGGGGTCGGCGAGCAGTAGCGCAGCTCGGCGGAGCCCAGCGGTGCCAGGGCGGGGGCGGCGAACTGCACCGCGTACCAGCCGGCCTCGTCGAGCGGCCGGTCGTCATCGAAACGCTCGCCGAGCAGGGCGGAGCCGCGCGCAGCGGCGAGGAGCGTGACCCGAACACTCATGGCCGCGATCGTGAGGCGGATCGGGACGCGGGTCAAGAGGTCGTTCGGGCACTCCTACGCCCGAGTAGGGATCTGGGCGGCGGGCGTGCCCTCCCAGGCCGTACGCAGCCGGCGTACGCCCTCCGTGATCTCCGGCGGCCCGGCGACCGAGGCGAAGCTCAGGCGGATGTGCGGGGCGGGGGGTTCGGCGGAGAAGTACGGGCGTCCCGGGGCGACGGCCACGCCCGCGCGCAGGGCCTCCTGGACCATCGCGGACTCGTCCGTGCCCGCCTCGGAGCCGGGCAGGGTCAGCCAGAGGTAGCCGCCGCCGGACGGGACGTGCGGGAGGCCGAGGCCCGGCAGGGCCGTCCGCAGCGCCGCCGTCATCGCCGTACGGCGGGCGCCGAGCTCGGCGGAGACGGCGCGCAGGTGGCGGGCCCAGGCGGGCGAGCCGACCAGTTCGAGCGCGGCCTCCTGGAGCGGCCGGGGGACGAAGAAGCTGTCCACGATCTGGATGGAGCGCAGCCGCTCCAGGGCCGGGCCCCGGGCGGCCAGCGCGCCCACCCGCAGGCTGGGCGAGGCGGCCTTGGTGAGCGAGCGGGTGTGCACGACGACGCCGTCCGGGTCGTCGGCGGCGAGCGGCGCCGGCAGCGGGCCCGCGTCGTCGTGCGCCAGAAGGCGGGCGAAGTCGTCCTCGATGACGAAGGCCCCCGCCTCCCGGGCGATCCGGACGACCTCGGGGCGCCGGGCCGGGGAGAGCACCGTGCCCGTCGGGTTCTGGAAGAGGGGCTGGCAGACGAAGACACGGGCGCCGGTCGCCCGGAACGCGGCGGCGAGCAGATCGGGCCGGACGCCCTCGGAGTCCACCGGGACCGGCACCGGCCGCAGCCCGGCCGCGCGGGCGACCGCCAGCATGCCGGGGTACGTGGGCGACTCGACCAGCACGGGCGCGCCGGGCGGGGCGAGGGCACGCAGCGCGGTGGCCAGGGCGCTCTGCCCGCCCGCGGTGATCAGGACGTCGGCGGCGCCGAGCGAGGGCCCGATGTCGCGGGCGAACCAGGCGCGCAGTTCGGTGAGCCCGTCGACCGGCGGGCGGCTCCACGCACCCGGGCGGCGGCCGGCCCGGGCCAGGGCGGCGGCCAGGGCCCGTTCGGGCTGGAGCGAGGTGTGCAGATAGCCGCCGTTGAGCTCGATGACCCCGGTGGGCGGGGGGACGAGGCTGACCAGGAGGCCGGACGCGTCGACGCTGCGGGGCACCGCCTCCGGGAAGCCGTCGCCGCTGAGCGAGATCTCCTGCCAGGAGGTGTCACCGGCCGGGGGCGCCGGCCGGGCGGACGGCTGCGCCCGGTAGGCGCCGGAACCGGGGCGCGTCACCACGAGCCCTTCGGCGGCGAGCTGGGCGACGGCCCGCGAGACGGTGACGGGGCCGGCCCGGAAGCGCTCGACGAGCGCCCGGCTGGACGGCAGCTTCTCACCCGGGGAGTAGCGGTCCAGCTCCGACCGCAGGGCTGCGACCAGATCCGCCACGCTGCTACGCTCATGCATGAGAGCAGAGAGTAGCGCTACTGCGCCGAACACGATAGCGGTCGCCCCCGCCGAGGACCGCCCGCACCCGTCCGCACCGGCTGCCGCCCCGGCCCGCCGGGGCACGCTGCTCGCGCTGCTGGGCGTGGTGACGTTCTCGCTGACCTTCCCCTCCACCGCCTGGGGCCTGGAGAGCTTCGGCCCGTGGTCCCTGGTAGCGCTGCGCAGCCTGCTCGCGGCGGTGCTGTCCGGCGGCTTCCTCCTCGCGGGCCGGGTCCGGGTGCCGGCCAGGGAGCACTGGGCGGGGCTCGCCGTCGTGGCGGGCGGGGTGGTGGTCGGCTTCCCGCTGCTGACGACGCTGGCGCTGCGGACGTCCACGACCTCGCACGCCGCGGTGGTCGTGGGGCTGCTCCCGCTGACCACGGCGGTCTTCTCCTCGCTGCGGACCGGGGCGCGCCCGCCCCGCGCCTTCTGGGCGGCGGCGGTGGCCGGGGCGGCCGTGGTGATCGCCTTCACCGTGACGCAGAGCGGCGGGGCGCTGTCGGCCGGGGACCTCTTCCTGTTCGGGGCGCTGCTGGTGTGCGCGGCCGGATACACGGAGGGCGGCAGGCTGGCGAAGGTGATGCCGGGCTGGCAGGTGACCGGCTGGGCGCTGATCCTCACGCTCCCGCTCAACCTCGCGGGCGCCGCCGTCGCGCTGGTGTACGAGCCGGTGCGGCTCGGCGTGCACGGGGTCGTCGGTCTGGTCTGGGTGGCGGCCGGCTCCACGTTCCTCGGGCTGTACGTCTGGTACCGGGGCATGGCGGAGATCGGGGTCGCCCGGGCCAGCCAGCTCCAGCTCGCACAGCCGCTGCTGACGCTGTTCTGGTCGTTCTTCCTGCTGGGCGAGGAGGTCGCGGCGGCCGCCCCGGTGGCGGCCGTCGCGGTCCTGGTCTGCATCGCGCTCACTCAGCGCGCGTCGCGGACCCGGTCCTAGACTGGTCAGCAGCACGGCACCGCACGCCACCCGCGAGGAGGTCACTCCCCATGGAGGCACACAAGGGCGACCGGCTGCTGACGCACGGCAGGACCGTGGGGCAGCACGACCGGGTCGCGGAGATCGTGGAAGTGCTCGGAGACCGGGGCACTCCCCCGTACCGCGTCCGCTTCGACGACGGACACGAACATCTGCTCGCACCGGGCCCCGACACCGTCGTCCAGCACACGGGCTGCACGGCGGGCCGGGACGCGGACATCACGTAACCGCTAGGTGTATTGCCCTGTGAGGTTGGGGACGCGGCTGGCGGGTGGTTGGCCTTTCAGCGCGGTGTGTCCGCGGTGGTGATTGTAGGTGTGCAGCC
>NZ_JBIWCN010000014.1:0-214207 GCF_044761525.1 Streptomyces sp. NPDC097595
AGACTTCCTCCACACCTACAACCACCACCGCTGCCACACCGCACTCGGAGGCCAACCCCCGATCAGCCGCGTCAACAACGCTGCGGGTCAATACATCTAGGCCCCCGGACCGGTGCGGCGCAACTGCGCCAGCTCCTCGTTCATCGCCTGCAGAAAGCGGATCACGACACGCAGCTCGTCGTCGGCGAACTGAGTGCGCGCCGCCTCCGTGCCCGCCGCCAGCGGTTTGAAGAAGTCACGGGCCACATGTTTCGCGGCGGCCGCGTAGTGAAGATGCACCACACGCCGGTCGCTGCTGTCCCGTACCCGCCGGATGTGTCCCGCGCGTTCCAGCCGGTCCAGACACGCGGTGACCGCCCCCGAGGTGAGATTCAGCTGTTCACGCAGCCGCCCCGGTGTCATGGCGTGACCGCCCTCGTCCCGGTCGGCGTCGAGGATGGCGACGAGGGCCTGCATATCCGTCGGGTGCAGGCCCTGTGCCTGGGCGAATTCATGTGCGATGCGGTTGAACTCGCTGTTCATACGGCGCAGCAGTACAGCGAACGATTGAAGGCTCGTGGGCCCGTCGTCCGTGCCTCTGTCCGGGCTCTCGTCTGCGGTGCGCATGCCTCTACACTAATATCTCTTGATCATTGAGATAATGAATGACCGAGAGACTTCGGGTCATGTGTGTCATGTGTCGATCCCTGAGGAAGCAATGAAGCCCCCACCGAGGCACCGCATCGTCCGCTGGCTCCTACCCGTAGCCCTGCTCGTCGTCTGGCTCGGAATCGGCGGGGCGCTCGGCCCGTACGCCGGAAAGCTCGGCGAGGTGGCGACCAACGACCGGGCGGCGTTCCTGCCGCGCAGCGCCGAGTCGACCCAGGTCGCGGACGAGCAGAAGGCGTTCCAGCGGGCCGGGACCGTGCCCGCGATCGTCGTCTGGACCGGCGACGACGGGGGGCTCCCGGACGGCGCCCGCGCGTCCGCGACCCATGCGCTCGCCTCCCTGTCCGGCAAGCCCGGCGTGGTCGGCGCACCGTCACCCGCGCTGCCGTCCGAGGACGGCGAAGCCCTGTCTGGCGTCGTACAGCTCCGCTCCGACCTCGGCGACGAACTCCCGGACACCCTGGACCGGGTGCGCGCGGCCGCCGGATCGGTGGCGGGCACGAGCGCCGAGATCGCCGGGCCCGCGGCCACCCAGGCCGACCTCAAGGACGCGTTCGCCGGGATCGACGGACTTCTGCTGGGGGTGGCGCTCGCCGCCGTCCTCGTGATCCTGCTGCTGGTCTACCGCAGTGTGCTGTTGCCCCTCCTGATCATCATCAGTGCCGTCTTCGCCCTCGCACTGGCCTGCGCCATCGTCTACGTCCTCGCGGACCACGACGTCGTCCTCGTGGACGGCCAGGTCCAGGGCATCCTGTCGATCCTGGTGATCGGGGCGGCCACCGACTACGCGCTTCTGCTGACCGCGCGCTTCCGCGAGGAACTGGCGGTCCACGGCGACCGGACGACCGCCGCCCGCGCGGCGCTGCGCCGCTCCTTCGGCGCCATCGTCGCGAGCGCCGCCACGGTGGCGCTGGGGCTGCTCGCGCTGCTGCTCAGCGATCTGACGAACAACCGCGCCCTGGGGCCCGTCGGCGCGATCGGCATCGTCTGCGCGGTCCTGAGCACGATGACCTTCCTGCCCGCCGTGCTGGTGCTGTGCGGGCGGGCGGCTTACTGGCCGGCCAAGCCGCGCCCCGTGGACGAGGCGACCGGCGGGCACGGGATCTGGCGCCGGGTCGCCGCGCGCGTCGACGGGTCGCCGCGCAAGGTGTGGCTCTCCTGCGCGGTCCTCCTGGTCGCCTGCGCCGCGTTCGCCCCCACCCTGAAGTCCCACGGCGTCCCGCTGGACGAGATCTTCGTGAACGACGCCCCTTCCGTCTCCGCCCAGGCCACGCTGAGCAAGCACTTCCCGGGCGGCTCCGGGAACCCGGCCGTCGTCATCGCCGACGCCGACGGCGCCGACGAGGTGACCGCCGCCGCCGAGGCGACACCCGGGGTGGCCGCTGCCGCGCCCGTCACGGCGTCGGGCCGGCCCGGCGGGGGCAAGCCGCTCGTGGTCGACGGCCGGGTCCGCGTCGACGTCACCCTGAAGGATGCGGCGGACAGCGACGGAGCGACGGAGACCGTCAAGCGGCTGCGTACCGCTGTGCACGACGTACCCGGGGCGGACGCGCTCGTCGGCGGCTACACGGCCCAGCAGTACGACACCCAGCGCACGGCCGAACGCGACCGGAACATCATTGTTCCGGTGGTGCTCGTCATCATCCTGCTGATCCTGATGGGCCTGCTGCGGTCGGTCCTGGTGCCGGTGCTGCTGGTGGCCACCGTCGGCCTCAACTTCCTGGCGACGCTCGGGGTCTCCGCTCTGGTCTTCACGCACGCCTTCGGCTTCAGCGGTACGGACGCCTCGGTGCCCCTGTACGGATTCGTGTTCCTGGTGGCCCTCGGCGTCGACTACAACATCTTCCTGATGTCGCGGGTCCGCGAGGAGGCGCTGGAGCACGGAGCACGCCAGGGCATGCTGAGGGGCCTGGTGAGCACGGGCGGCGTTATCACATCGGCGGGCGTGGTGCTGGCCGCCACCTTCGCCGCGCTGATCGTGATCCCGCTCGCCTTCCTCGCGCAGATCGCGTTCATCGTGGCCTTCGGCGTCCTGCTGGACACACTGGTGGTGCGGTCGCTGCTGGCGCCCGCGCTGGTCGTGGACATCGGGCCCAGGGCGTGGTGGCCGAGCGCCATCAGTCGTAGCGCGCGGGAAGGGGAGCCGTCGCACTCCGAGTGACGGCAGCCCGGACGCAGCCGGCCCGGCCACCGCTGACGCGGAGCCGGGCCGGTGGGGCGGTCACCCTCAGACGTTCACGCCGAAGTCCTTCGCGATACCCGCCAGACCGGAGGCGTAACCCTGGCCGACCGCGCGGAACTTCCACTCGCCGCCGTGCCGGTACAGCTCGCCGAACACCATCGCGGTCTCCGTCGAAGCGTCCTCACTGAGGTCGTACCGCGCGAGCTCCACACCGTTGGCCTGGTTCACGACGCGGATGAACGCGTTGCGCACCTGGCCGAAACTCTGCCCCCGGCTCTGCGCGTCATGGATGGAGACCGGGAAGACTATCTTCGCGATGTCGGCGGGGACCGCTGACAGGTTCACGTTGATGGACTCGTCGTCGCCGTCGCCCTCACCCGTCAGGTTGTCCCCGGTGTGCTGGACGGAACCGTCCGGGCTGTTGAGGTTGTTGTAGAAGACGAAGTGCAGGTCGGAGACCACCTTTCCGTGATCCGCGCACAGCAGCGCACTGGCGTCGAGGTCGTAGTCGGCCCCCGTCGTCGTGCGTACGTCCCAGCCCAGGCCGACCGTCACCGCGGTCAGGCCGGGCGCCTCCTTCGACAAGGAGACGTTGCCGCCCTTGGCCAGGGTCACACCCATGAACTTCCTCCAATGATCCAGTGGTTCACCGACCGCGTGCCGCACGTTCCAGCCGCCCGCGGTCCGGCCGTCGCCCGGAGCGGACGGCGGCTGTCCCCTCACTCTTCAGGAAACGCGAGGATTTGCCCAGGGCGCGGGTGGCGTCCCACGTGATTCATCGAGGGGCGCGCGGGGAACACGCCCTGTGCCCCACCGGCTTCCGGTGTCTTCCGGTCAATGTTTCCCGTGGCCCTGTGGGGAGAGGGGATCGGACTGACGATGGTCAGGTCCGGGGGCGCACGAAGCCACCGCACGTCACGACCAGAAAACCGCACAACTGCACGACCGTACGGGCCGCCGGGAGGCGGACCCGCGCGGCAGCCGTACGAACGGGGTGGCCCATGGCAAGCAGGAACAGAGCGACAGGGGCGGGGAGGAGGGGGAGCCGGCTGCGGCGGACGGCGGTGTCCGCGCTGTCCTTCCTCGTCCTGCTGGTCGCCGGGATCGGCTGGGGATATCTGAAACTGACCGGTGATATCGACACGTTCAGCGCCGACGGTGTCTCCGGAGACCGGCCACCCGGTTCCTCCGGCGGGCAGAACGTCCTGGTCATTGGGTCGGACACCCGCTCGGGCAAGAACAAGGGGCTGGGCGGAGCCACCGGTGAGGTCGGGCGCTCGGACACGGTGCTTCTGCTGCATGTTTACGCCGATCGTAAGCATGCCGTGGCGGTATCCGTTCCCCGTGACGCCATGGTCGACATCCCGGCCTGCCGGAAGCCCGACGGCAGTTGGACCGCCCCGCGCCACCACAGCCAGTTCAACGGGGCGTTCTCGGTGGGGGAGACCGTCGAGGGCAACCCGGCCTGCACCCAGAACACCGTCGAGCAGCTCACCGGACTGCGCGTCGACCACACCGTCGTCATCGACTTCGCGGGTTTCTCCGCGCTGACCTCCGCCGTCGGCGGAGTGCAGGTGTGCCTGCCGAACGACATCCATCAGCGCGACCTCAACCCCAAGCGCACCACCCGGGGCACCCTGGTCTTCGAGAAGGGCGCGCAGACGGTCTCTGGCCAACGGGCCCTCGACTACGTGCGGCTGCGCCACGGCATCGGTGACGGCTCCGACATAGGGCGGATCAAGAGGCAGCAGGCATTCGTCGCCTCTCTGGTCAAGAAGATCAAGTCACGCGGCATGAACCCCACGACCCTTCTGCCGCTGGCCGACGCCGCCACCGACGCGATGACCGTCGACCCCGGGCTCGGCTCGGCCGACAAGCTGCTCTCCTTCGCCCTCTCGATGAAGAACATCGACCTGCACAACACCAAGTTCGTCACCGTTCCATGGCGGTACGAGGGTGAGCGCGTCGCCGTCGTCGAGCCGGACGCCGACGCGCTGTGGGCCGCGCTGAAGGCCGACCGCCCCCTCGACGCCAAGGCGGACACCACCGCGTCCCCCAAGGCTTCTCGGTCCCCCGTATCGGGTGAGGGCATTCAGGTCGCCGTCTACAACGGCACCACGGTGCCCGGACTCGCGGCCAAAGCGGCCGGGCTTCTGCGCGCACAGGGCTTCACCGTCACCAACACGGCCACCGCGCAGGACCAGACCCGCTCCGCGACCGTCGTCGCGTACGGCCCCGGGCTCCGGGACGAGGCCCGCACCACGGCAGGGCTCTTCCCCGGCGCACGGATCACCGAGTCCGCCGACGCGGGAAGCGGCATCCAGGTCACCGTCGGACAGGACTACGCGGACGGGCCGTCCGCCGCACCCGACGCCGCGTCCGCCACGCCGGAGGTGCCGGCCGCGGTCGCCGACGAGGCCCGGTCGGCGGACGACGACCCCTGCGAGAACCTCTCCTACGGCTGAGCGGAGGTGGCCGCTTCCCGCCCTGTGCCGGGAGCGGCGTGCTTGCCCGTACGTGGCCCGTGCGCAAGGCTTGCCCACAGCGAGGCACGGGGAACGCGTGAACGGGGAGGAAACAGAATGGCGATGGACAGGGGACTCGACTGGCTCCTGGACGATCTCACCAAGCGGGTGGCGCACATACGGCACGCCCTGGTGTTGTCGAACGACGGTCTGGTGACCGGTGCGAGCACCGGGCTCGCCCGTGAGGACGCCGAGCACCTGGCGGCCGTCTCTTCGGGGCTGCACAGCCTGGCCCGTGGTTCGGGCCGGCACTTCCGTGCCGGAAAGGCGCGGCAGACCATGGTGGAGTTCGACGAGGCGCTGCTCTTCGTGACGGCGGCGGGGGAAGGCAGCTGTCTGTGCGTGCTGAGTGAGGCGGAGTCCGACGTCGGCCAGGTGGCGTACGAGATGACGCTTCTGGTCAACCGGGTGGGACCGCACCTCGGCGTCGACTCACGGCAGGACGGGACCGGGGGAGTCAACCGGCTCTGAAGTCCCGGACGCACTCCGGCCGCCGCCGGGTCCGTGGAGTTATCCACAGGCTCGGCGGCGGTTGACTTTCCCGGACTACTCTGGTTGCAGAGAGTAATCGTGCTAACGGGGGAGTGACGTCATGGCAACGACGAATCAGCAGAAGAACGAGGTTTTTGAGGTCGATTCAGGTCCTGGGAAGATGTCGGCGCCGGATACCGTGCGTGACGGAACGGGGTGCACGTTCGGCGCGGCCCGCGCCGCTTCGGAGCTCGGCCTCAAGCGGAACGAGTTCGACCTCGCCGTGTACCTGGGGGCGGTCCGGGCGAGGAGCGGGCCGGACGGCCGGCCCAGGATCGACCACGAGGAGATCGAGCGCCTGCGGGCCCAGGACGGATTCCCCGGGGCTCTACGTGAACGGGTGCGCACGGTGGGGACCGCCGAGGGGGCCCAGCTGCTCGGGATCAGTCCGGTCCGGTTCACCCGGCTCGCCCGGGCCGGATGCCTCACACCCGTCGCCTTCTACCTCAACCGGTACCGGGCGGTGGTGTGGGTCTATCTCGCCCAGGAGCTCGAAGCGCTGGCCTCCCGATCGCCGGAGCTCCTGGTGGGCAACAGCCCGCCCTGGATGCGCGGCCGGCTGGACGCCGGTGCCGACTGGCGGCCGCGCAACTGGCGCTCCCGTCGGATCGAGCGCCTGCTCGCCCTCACGGACGACCCATGGGTGCGCGCGGCGATCGTCGCCCAGGCCCTGGATCCGGTCCAGCTGGCGGAGGTGGTGGACGACCCCTACGAGCGCGCCCACTTCGCCAGGGTCAGGCCGGAGGCGGTGTTCGGACGACGAGGGTCGGTCGCCGGCCGCGAGGCGATGGACCGGCTGATGCCTGCCGACGAACCGGACGAGATCCTGTGGCGCCGGATCAGCCTGATCACGGAGCTGGACGCCGCTCGGGAAGCGCGGCCGGCGCCACGGCCGGGGGGCGGGGCGAGGGACGGGCTGGGGGATGCGGTGGGTGGGGCGTTTTCCGGTCCGGCCGACCGGGTGCAGCCGCGCGGGCCGGGCGGGGCGGCGCTGCCCGGCGAGCCGGCCGGGCCCGGACCTGAGCCAGCTGAGCCCGGAGCGGGGCTTCCCGAGGCCGGACCGGGGCTTGCCGAGCTGGGGCCGGGTCTTCCCGCACCTGGACGGGGGCTTCCCGGGCCCGGGTTTGCGGCTTCAGTGCCGGGGTCCGTCCCCGTCGGGCACACCCGCCTCGGAGGCTCCCCGGGGTTGCTGGCCAGGCTGCGGGGTCGCGCGGCCCGGGGGTTGGGGCTCCGCCGGCCCCGGCGCGGCGGGCTGGCGCGTGCGGTGCGGCCCGGCGGGAGGCGGAGGGCCGGAGGGCGGATCGGTGCGTACGCGGGGCGCGGCGACGAGCCCGGACCGGGTGGCCGGCCCGGGCGGGGCGGAGCGGGGCGCTCCGGATAACCGCTGGTGATCGCGGGCCCGGCCAGGCATCCTGGGCGCCATGTTGATCAGGGAAGCCACCCCCGAGGACTGGCCCGCCATCTGGCCGTTCTTCCACGAAATCGTCGCAGCCGGTGAGACCTTCACCTACCCCCTCGACCTCCAGGAGGAAGACGCCGCCGACTGGTGGCTCCTGAAGCCGCCCAACCGGACCGTGGTCGCGGTGGCCGACGACGGCACCGTCCTCGGCACGGCGAAGATGAACAAGAACCATATGGGCAACGGATCGCACATCGCCAGCGCCAGCTACATGGTCGACCCCCGGCACTCCGGGCAGGGAGTCGGACGCGCCCTGTGCGAGTACACCATCGACTGGGCGCGCACGGCCGGGTACCGGGCCATGCAGTTCAACGCGGTGGTGGAGACCAACACCGCCGCGGTCAAGCTGTACCGCTCGGTGGGCTTCGACATCCTGGGCACCCTGCCCGAAGGGTTCAACCACCCCGTCGAGGGCTTCGTGGGGGTCCACATCATGCACCGCCGGCTCTGAGCACGGGACGGGGCGCCGGGGACGAGCGGGCGGTGCCGGCCTGTGTCCGGCATGTCCCAACCAGCGACGGTGTGGGGGTGGTTGTGACGCGGAAACGGCTGAGGGGCGGGTGCACACAGTGGGGAAGGGGGCAGTACTGTGCCCTGCACCGCCCATACGGGCGCGAAACATCTGCGGAGGAAATATCCATGACCATACCCAGGAGATCGTGGCGCGCAGCGGGAACTCTCGTCGCCGCCGCGGTGGTCGGCCTCTCCGGCGCGGTCCTCACCGCCGGTCCGGCCGCAGCTCACACCCCCACCTGGGACGTGACCTGTGACGAAGTGAGCCTGCACCTCACCCAGTACAACGCCGATGTCACCAACGAGGTGACCGTCACCGTCGACGGCAACGCCCTGCTGCCGACGGAGAAGTTCGGCAAGGACTTCGAGAAGAAGCTCGCGCTGCCGGAGCACGACCAGCCTCTGACGGTGTACCTGGTCGTCAAGGCCGGGGACGGCGACCAGTACTCGAAGGAAGACACCAAGCAGGCGCCGGTGTGCGAGGACACCCCGCCGTCGAAGACGACGCCGACCCCGACCGAGTCGAAGCCGTCCGAGACGCCCACCACGGCGTCCCCCAGCGCGACCGTCAAGCCGAGCGAGTCCGCTCCGTCGTCGTCCGCGCCCGCCGCGGCGACGCCGAGCCCCAGCTCGCCGGACCTGGCCGAGACCGGTTCCTCGTCCGCCACGCCGATCATCGGTGGCGCGGCGGTGGCCGTGCTGCTGGCGGGCGGCGGCATCATGTGGTCGGTGCGCAAGCGCCGCACCGCACAGCACTGACGTAGACCGCGCCGCCCGGACGCGTACAGCGAAGGGGCAGCGGGGCCGAGGGGCGTACCGTCACGCGCGACGTGGCGGTACGCCCCTCACCGTTGTCCGCCCCCGCCTCGCGGACCGCCCCCGGGTGGTGCCGAACCGTGCCGGTGCACGGGGGGCGTGGTGGGCGGAGCGCTCGGTCCGATCTCGCACCAGACCGCCTTGCCCTCGCCCCGGGGCTCGATGCCCCAGCGCGTGGACACGGCGTCGAGCAGCAGCAGCCCCCGGCCCGATGTGGCGGTCTCGCCCGGTGACCGGCGGCGGGGCCAGGCGCTGGACCGGTCCTGCACCGAGAGCCGCACCCGGCGGACCGGCTCGGGCAGCACCTCCAGGGTCAGGACGGCCCCGCCCTCCGTGTGGAGCAGCACGTTCACCAGCAGCTCCCCGGTCACCA
The DNA here is from genome assembly GCF_044761525.1 of Streptomyces sp. NPDC097595. Classification (NCBI taxonomy): domain Bacteria; kingdom Bacillati; phylum Actinomycetota; class Actinomycetes; order Kitasatosporales; family Streptomycetaceae; genus Streptomyces; species Streptomyces sp. NPDC097595. The sequence continues at coordinate 9,048 of NZ_JBIWCN010000014.1, forward strand.
GCTCGGCGTCGTCGGCCAGTTCGGCCATGTCCCAGTCGGTCAGGGCCTGGCGCACGATGGTCCGCGCCTCGGACAGCCCTTCCGGGTCGGCCTGGTGGATGTACTGGTGGAGCCTCGGCGCCTTGGGCGACCCCGGGTCCGGGCTGCGCCGCAGCACCAGCAGGGCGACGTCGTCACCGGAGCCCCACCGCTCCCACAGCCGGTCCGACAGATGGTCGGCCAGCGCCTCCGCACCCGCCGGTCCCGCGCTGACCTCGGTGATCAGGGTGCGCACCCCCGCGTCGATATCGGCGCCCGGCTCCTCCACCAGCCCGTCGGTGTACAGCACGAGCGTCTCGCCCGGCACCAGGTCGAGCCGGGTCTCCGGATACTCCTCGTCGCCGAAGTCGGTCGAGATGCCCAGCGGCATGCCGCCACGCACCCGGGGGCTGCCGACCCGGCCGTCCATGTGCCGGATCAGCGGCCCGAAATGACCGGCCCGCACCACTCGCACGGTCCCGGTCTGCAGATCGACCTGGGCATAGGCGCACGTCGCGAACCGGTCCGTGTCCAGCTCGGCGAGGAACCGCGAGGCACGGGCCAGCACCGTGGAGGGCGGATGCCCCTCGGCGGCGTACGCGCGCAACGCGATCCGGAGCTGTCCCATGATCGCGGCCGCGTGCGTGTCGTGCCCCTGGACGTCGCCCACCACGATCCCGAACCGCCCCTTGGGCAGGGCGATCACGTCGTACCAGTCACCGCCGACCTGGCGGCCGCTCCACGCCGCGTGGTAACGGACCGCGATCTCGCCGCCCTCGATGTCATGGATGCGGCGCGGCAGCATCGCGGACTGGAGCCCGGTGGCGAACTCGCGCTCCTCGTCGAACAGCTTGGCCCGCTGGAGGGACTGGGCGACGATCGCGGCGAGCCCGAGGCACAGATTGCGCTCGTCGGCCGTGAACGCGGTGCGCTGCCGGTAGAACAGGGCCAGCCCGCCGAGCGTCCTCGCCTGGGCGACGAGCGGCAGATAGGCCGCCGCCTGGAACCTCAGCCGGCCCACGTGCGGCTCCAGCACCGGGTAGCGCCGCGTCAGCGCCGCCAGCGAGCCGACGAAGCGGGGGCGCCCGCTGAGCACGGTGTCGGCCAGCGGATACGTCGGGTCGAGCCGGCCCGAGCCCAGGTCGTCCAGGACCTCCAAGGACTCACCGCTCAGCGCGATGACGTTCAGCGCCGCGTTGTCCAGCAGCCCGAGCGCCAGCCCGTCCGCACCCAGCCGCGCCAGCCCGCCGGGGCCGGTCAGGGCGGCGGTCACATCGTCCACCGTCACCGCACGCGACAAGGCACTCGTCGTACGTTCCACTATGTCGGTCTGGCGCCGTCGCCGTTTTTCCAGCTCCAGCACGAAGTCCGAATGGGTGACCTCGGCCGTCGCGTCCCGCACCAGCCCGATGACCCGGCGCGCCCTCCCGTCCTCGCCGCGCAGGATGCGCCCCTGGACATGCGTCCACTGATCCCGGCCGTCGGCGAGCGGAATCCGGAAGTGAACGTTGTACGAGCTGCCCGCGCCGTTCAGCGCCTCGTCCGTCGCCACGCCCAGCCGGGAACGCTCCTCCGGTTCCAGCACCTCCGCCAGGGACTCCGGTCGGGCGTCGAAAGCGGCCGGATCCAGACCGAAGACCAGCAGGCCCGCCTCGTCCATGTCCAGAGTCCAGGCATCGAGGTCCCAGTCGAAGCTGCCCGTCCGGTTCAGGGCGAGCCGCTCCGCCGTACCGGTCTCGCCGACCGGCGTCCTGCCCTCCGGCCGGCCGGGCGGGCCGGGAACGACCGGGGGCCGGTTCTGATCGGTCATTCCAGCTCCGAGGATCGTCCGGCGGGTCCGCCGTACGGCGTGCCTCAATTGTCCGGCCGGTCCGGCGCGCCTGCCACAGCGGAAACCACCCCGCACCGACCACCCCTCCGGGGCCCGCGCACAATGGCAGCGGAGGATCGTCCCCCGACCGGCGGACGGCACGGCACCCGGGCTGAGCGGAGCGCACGCATGAACCACGAGGACCCCGTCCTGCTGCACACCGAAGGACGCGTCCGCCATCTCACGCTCAACCGGCCCCGCGCCCTGAACGCGCTCAACCACGCCATGGTGCGGCTCATGGCCGACGCGCTCGACGCGGCCGGCAGCGACGAGGCCGTCGTCGCCGTGCTGCTCACCGGCGCGGGGGAGCGCGGCCTGTGTGCCGGCGGCGACATCCGTGCCGTCCGCGACGACGCCCTGGCCGGAGGCACCGCCTCGCTGGACTTCTGGCGGGACGAGTACCTGCTCAACGCACGGATCGCCCGCTTCCCCAAGCCGTACGTCGCCCTGATGGACGGCATCGTCATGGGCGGCGGCGTCGGGGTCTCCGCCCACGGCTCCGTCCGGATCGTCACGGAGCGCTCCCGCATCGCCATGCCGGAGACCGGGATCGGGTTCGTCCCGGACGTCGGCGGAACGTACCTGCTGGGAGCCGCACCCGGCGGACTCGGTACGCATCTCGCGCTCACCGGCGAGGCGGTCGGCGCGGCCGACGCGCTGCTCTGCGGACTCGCCGACCACTTCGTGCCCGCCGAAGGGCTGCCCGCTCTCGTCGCCGCGCTCGCCGAGTGCACGACCCCCGAGGCCGTCACCGCGACCGTCGCGGACCACGCCTGCCCCGCCCCCGGCGGCGAGCTCGCCGCGCACCGCGCCTGGATCGACTCCTGCTACGCGGCGGACACCGTCGAGGAGATCGTGGACCGCCTCACAGGCCACGGGGACCCGGCCGCCAAGCAGGCCGCGGCGACCATCCTGGCCAAGGCGCCCACCTCGCTCAAGGTGACGCTCGAAGCCGTGCGACGGGCGCGCCGCCTCGGCGGACTCGAAGCCGTCCTCGACCAGGAGTACCGGGTCTCGACCGCAGCCTTCGCCGGACCCGACCTGGTGGAGGGCGTCCGCGCCCAGATCGTGGACAAGGACCGCAAACCCCGCTGGCACCCCGCCGACCTCGCCCAGGTCACCGCCGAGGACGTGGCCCGCCACTTCGCGCCCCTCGGCGACCGCGAACTCGGCCTCGCACCGCTCCCCGAGGCCGGCTGAGGCACCTCCGGCGGGACCGCCCCGGCGCCCCTTCTCAGTGGCCGCTGCCCGTCAGGCTCGGCCGGAGCGACCCGACCAGTTCGAAGAACCGCGTCTCGTTGCCCGCGAACCCCGCCCGCCGGAGCGCCCCGTCCGCCTCCTCCATCGGTGACGTGAGCAGCGGCAGGTACACCGGGGCGTCGTCCGGGTCGGAGAGGGCGGCCCGGGTGGCCTCCAGTAAACGGACATACGCCTGCGCCGCCGCGAGTTCGTCCTTGCGCATCTCAGCATCTCCAGGTCAGAGGTGTCGGACCCCAACAGCATCCCCCATGGGTCTGACAACGGCGGCCGACGAGGGGCACGGCACGGCGGCTATCGGCCGTCCGGCCGACCCGCCGGCGGCTCGACCTCCAGGAACCGGCGACCGCGCGGCCCCCGGTACAGCAGCGCGGTCCAGCCCAACTCCCGCAGCGCCCCCGCACACCGGGTCAGCTCACTCTCCTCCTCGTACGCCGCCCCGCTCCCGGCCGGCCCCGGCCACTCCACCCGCACCGTGCCCGGCGACGCCCCCTCCGTCACCCGGTAACCCTTCGCCGTGCGCCCCCCTGACGGGCCGACGGCCGAGGCGGGCAGCCCCGCGGCTTCCAGGGCCAAGGCCACGGCCCGTACCGGACGGTGCAGTTCCCACGGCGCGGGCACCGACTCCGGGTCGGCCCGGCCGCCGTTCGCCAGCCGCCTGATCTGCAACAGCCCCGCCAACGCCGACCGCACCGAAGCCGTGCGAGCCGCCGCATCGCCGGAAGCCGGCGGACCGTCCCCGGTCGCCGGTTCGAACCCGCTCTCCCCCTCGCCGCCCATCCGCGACCCCCTCCGTCCCGTCCCCGTGAAGCACTGCTGCCAGTGTGCGCCGCCCCACCGACAACGGCGGACCGGACGCGAAGCCGATAGGCTCCGGTGCTGCTCGTGAACACCGCGCCCCGAAGGATCCACCCCTGTGCCCGACACCGACCGGCCCTCCGGCACCGACCGCCAGGACGGCGACGGCCGTGATGCCCTGCGCGCCGACTGCGGCAGCTGCTTCGCCCTGTGCTGCGTGGCGCTGACGCTCACACGCTCCGCCGACTTCGCCGTCAACAAGGCGGCGGGCACGCCCTGCCGGAACCTCCGCGACGACTTCCGCTGCGGCATCCACTCCCGGCTGCGCACCGAGGGGTTCCCCGGCTGCACCGTCTACGACTGCTTCGGAGCCGGTCAGAAGGTGTCGGTGGAAATCTTCGGCGGCCGGGACTGGCGCGCCGCACCGGAGACCGCGCGGCAGATGTTCGAGGTCTTCCCGGTCGTCCGGCAACTCCACGAGCTGCTCTGGTACCTGACGGAGGCGGCCGGCCTCGCCCCCGCCCGCTCCCTGCGCGGCGAGATCCGGCGCACCCTCGAAGCGACCGAAGCCCTGACCCGCCTCGATGCCGCCGCCCTGGAGAAGCTCGACGTGGCCGCCCACCGGGGCGAGGTCGCCGTGCTCCTCGGACGCGTGAGCGAACTCGTACGCGCCACGGCCCCCGGTCGCAAGAAGCGCAGCCACCGGGGCGGCGACCTCATGGGCGCCCGGCTCGGGAAGGCGGACCTGCGGGGCGCCGATCTGCGCGGCGCCTACCTCATCGCGGCGGACCTCGGCGGCGCCGACCTGCGCCTAGCGGACCTCATCGGCGCGGACTTCCGGGACGCGGACCTGTCCGGCGCCGACCTGACCGGGGCGCTGTTCCTGACCCAGGCGCAGGTGAACGCGGCCCGGGGGAGCGGCGCCACCCGGCTCCCGGCGTCGCTCGGCCGCCCCGCGCACTGGACGGCGTGACCCGTCAGGCGTCCGGGGACTCCAGGGCCGCCTTGAGGCGTTCGAGCGTGGTGCGGATGTTCCGGCGCTGGAACACGGCGAAGGTGTGCCCCCGCGTGGCCACCCGGTCGAAGGCGTTGGCCACGACGTCCGGCCAGGCCCGGCGGTCGTCCGTCCAGGTCTCCGTGACCCGGGTGCCGCCCTCCACCGCCTCGAAGCGGTACTCCCACGTGGCGATCGGCCCCCGCAGCAACGGCCGCCGCGCACCGATCGCGTGGACCCGGAACGCGAACCGCCGCCCCGGATCTGCCACCGTCACCGTGCACCGTGTCGTCCAGCTCACCGGCCCCCGCTTGTTGCGGCCGTCGAAGACCATGCCGACGTACGCCTCGCGGCGGTCCCCCCGCACCCGCGCCCCCAGGTTCTCCGGGCTCCAGCGCCCCATAGCGGTCGGGTCGCTCAGCCGGGCGTACACCTCCAGCGGTCCGGTGTGCACGACGATGCTGTCCGACACGGACATGGTGCGTGGCATGGAGCACTTCCGTTCCGCGGCCGGCTGCGGTCACCACGGGCGTCGGACCGGCCGCACGGCCGACGGGCTCCCGCCCCCACACCTTACTGACCGGTCACATAGGATCCGGAAGTGGGGAGTGACGCATCCGGCAGCCGGGAAGAGAACGCCCCGCGGCCGTGGTTCGTTGCACAGACGTCGCATCCGGAACACGCCGACGACCGACCGAGGAGCCCGCACATGCCCAGCCGCACCGATCCCAGCCGCACCGAGCCCGGCACCGCAGACCGCACCCGGCTCGTCGAACGGCTGATGGAGCAGTTCCCGCACGTGCCGCGTGAGGCCGTCATCAAGGAGGACCTGCTGCGCGGCGGCCTGGCCTTCGACGAGTCCGCGCTCAGCGACAACGAGGGCGGTGACGTCAAGCCGAAGTCGTACTTCATCTTCTCCTTCGACCACGGGACCCTGCCCGAGCTGGGCGCGGCCGCGCTGCGCCGCCCGCCGGAGGAGATCGTGCTCACCGGCGGCCCGTACGAGCTGCGGCGCACCGTCGTCTCCGTGCGCGTCAACCCCGCGTCCCCGTACCGTGTCGCGGCGGACAAGGACGGGATGCTCGGGCTCTACCTCGACGGCAGGCGCATCTCCGACGTCGGTCTGCCCCCGATGCCCGACTACTACCGGCACACGCTCGCCAACGGGAAGTCCGTGATGGAGGTCGCCCCGACCATCCAGTGGGGCTACCTCGTCTACCTCACCGTCTTCCGCGTCTGCCAGTACTTCGGCGCGAAGGAGGAGTGCCAGTACTGCGACATCAACCACAACTGGCGCCAGCACAAGGCGGCGGGCCGCCCGTACACCGGGGTGAAGCCGGTCGAGGAGGTGCTGGAGGCGCTGGAGATCATCGACCGGTACGACACGGCGAAGACCTCCACCGCGTACACCCTCACCGGCGGTGCCATCACCTCGCACATCGGCGGCCGGGACGAGGCGGACTTCTACGGTCAGTACGCCAAGGCCATCGAGGAGCGTTTCCCGGGCCGCTGGATCGGGAAGGTCGTCGCCCAGGCCCTGCCCAAGGCGGACGTCCAGCGCTTCCACGACTACGGGGTGCAGATCTACCACCCCAACTACGAGGTCTGGGACCGCCGGCTGTTCGAGCTGTACTGCCCCGGCAAGGAGCGCTACGTCGGCCGCGACGAGTGGCACCGCCGCATCCTGGACTCCGCGGACGTCTTCGGCGCCCGCAACGTCATCCCGAACTTCGTGGCCGGTGTGGAGATGGCCGAGCCGTTCGGTTTCAGCACGGTGAAGGAGGCCATCGACTCGACCACCGAGGGCCTGCGCTTCTTCATGTCGCACGGCATCACCCCGCGCTTCACCACCTGGTGCCCGGAGCCGACGACCCCGCTCGGCAAGACCAACCCGGACGGGGCGCCGCTGGAGTACCACATCCGGCTCCTGGAGTCCTACCGCGCGACGATGGAGGAGTTCGGGCTCAGCTCGCCTCCCGGTTACGGCCCGCCCGGAGCGGGGAACGCGGTGTTCTCCGTCAGCTCCTTCATGGACAGCCTGCCGGCCGCCCCGGAGGCCGCCCCCGGAGCGGAATGAGCGGCTACGCCTCCGAGGCGAGCTCGCGCACCACTTGGGCGAAGCCCCGTACGAGTGCCGTGTCCGCGCCGTCCGCCCAGGCCAGGACCACGCGCAGCGGCTCGACGTCGGTGAGCGGCACCCAGGACAGATCGGGGCGCGCGTAGTAGCGGGCCATGCTCTCGGGTGCGAAGCAGATCGCGGACCCCTGCGCCACCTGTTCCAGCATCTCCTCGACGTTGTCGTTGGTCGGCCCCCAGACCGGGGCCGACCCGTCGGGGCGCGGGTTGACGGCCCACCAGTCCACCCACTGCCGGGGCGCCCGCCGGGTCCACAGCAGGGGCTCGTCCTTGACATCGAGGATGGAGGCGCCGGAGCGGGACGCCAGCGGGTGCGCCGTGGGCAGTCCGACCACGCGGGGCTCGGTGTGCACCGTCTCGTACGTGAGCCCGGTCAGGTCGTTGGGCAGCCAGACGAACGCCACGTCCGTGAGGCCGTCCCGCAGCGCGTCGGCCTCCTGCCCCCAGTCGTAGCGCTTGGGCGCCACCCGCACCCCGGGATGGAGGCGGGCGAACTCCGCCCGCGCCCTGGTGGTCAGTTCGCCCGCCCCGCTCGCCTCGAACCCGACCCGCAGCACACCCGTCTCGCCCCGCGTGTGCCGCTCGGCCGCCGCTGTCACGCGCTCGGCCTGGCGTACGGTGAGCAGCGCCTCGGCGATCACATCGCGCCCCGCAGGGGTGGCCGAGACCCCGCCCGCGTGGCGGTCGAACAGCTTCACGCCGAGCTCGGCCTCCAGACTCTTGAGCGCGTACGAGAGAGCCGGCTGGCTGACGAAGAGCCTGCGGGCGGCCCGGCCCAGGTTCTCCTCCTCGGCTATCACCGTGAGGTAGTGCAGCTGGCGCAGTTCCATGGCGCGATCATAAGCCGCCTTTATCGCTCCGGAGAATCCATGTCTTGGACCGCTCATGGGCGCGGATGACATAAATGGATCACCGCAACGCGCCGACGAAAATACGGAGTTGGACATGAACACCGCCCCCGCCACCCCCGCCCGCGACCACGCCCAGGGCCGCGTCTGGCTGATCACCGGCGCCTCCTCCGGCTTCGGCCGGTCCATCGCAGAGGCCGCCCTCGCCGCCGGGGACACGGTCGTCGCCACGGCACGCCGGCCCGAGGCGCTCGACGCTCTCGTCGCCGCCCACCCCGACCGCGCGGTCGCCGTCCAGCTCGACGTCACCGACACCGCCCGCATCGCCGACGTCGTCGCGGACACCGTGCTCTGGTACGGGCGGATCGATGTGCTCGTGAACAACGCGGGCATGGGGCTCGTCGGCGCGGTCGAGGAGACCACCGACCGCGAGCTGCGCGACCTCATGGACCTCCACTTCTTCGGCCCCGCGGCCTTGGTCCGGGCCGTGCTGCCGCACATGCGCCGCAACGGTTCGGGCGCCGTGGTCCAGATGAGCAGCATGGGCGGCCGGTTCACCTTCCCCGGCGTCGGCGGCTACTCCGCGACGAAGTTCGCCCTGGAGGGCCTGTCCGAGGCGCTGGCCGCCGAGGTGGCCCCGCACGGCATCAAGGTCCTGATCGTCGAACCGGGCTCCTTCCGCACCGGGTTCGCCGGCGGCGGCGCCCTGCGCCAGTCGGCGCCGCTCGACGCCTACGCGGACTCCGTCGGCCCGGTCCGCAGCGGCCTGCCCGAATCGGACGGCAAGCAGGAGGGCGACCCGGCCAAGGCCGCCGCGGCCATCCTGACCGCGCTGGCCGCCGAGGACACCCCGCTGCGGCTGCCGCTCGGCAACGACGCGACGGACGCCGTGCTCGGTGCGCTCGATGCCTCGCGCGCCGAAACGCTCGCCTGGGAGAAGGCCAGCCGCTCCACCGGCTTCGACGCCTGACGGGCGGTGGGCGCATGCCGCCCGCGCGTGTGTGCCGGAGCGTGCGCCCCGGCACACACGCGCATTCGTGCTTCGAGTGAGGGTGGGAAGCGGGCGAACAGGGAAAGTAAGCGGAACAGAGCACCCCGATTGTAAAGGCGGCGCCCATGCTGCACGGTGTCGATGTCAGCGCCCATCAGTCCTCGTTCGACACGGACGGACTGGACTTCGTCTTCATCAAGGCCACCGAGGGCCGTTCGTACGTCAATCCACGCCTGACGGACCAGACGAAGCGGGCCCGCGACGCCGAATGCGTCGTCGGCTTCTACCACTTCCTGTGGCCCGGAAACATCACGGCGCAGGCCGAGTACTTCCTGAGCAAGGCGCCCGAGAAGGCCGGTGACCTGCTCGCCGTCGACTGGGAGCAGAACGGCGAGGGCACCAGGGCGAGCAACGCCGAGAAGGACCGCTTCATCCGCGAGGTCAAGCGCCTGCGGCCGCACCACCGTGTCCTGCTCTACTGCAACCGCTACTTCTGGCTGAACCACGACACCACGTCGTACGCCGGGGACGGGCTCTGGATCGCCGACTATGTGAAAGCGGGCAAGCCGCGCATCAAGGCTTCCTGGCGCATCCACCAGTACACCGACCAGCCGCTCGACAAGGACGTCGCCGACTTCTCCTCCCGCTCCGCGATGCGCGCCTGGGCGAAGAAGTGACGGCGGCCGGCACCGGTCAGTAGGACTGCAATTCCACGAGATGCCCCTCGGGGTCGCGCACATGGGCGGTGCGCAGCCCCGGCCCCCACTCCGGGCGGTCGCACGCGGGCGCGGCCGACTCGGCGCCGTGGCCGAGGCAGAGGGCCAGGCCCGCGTCGACGTCCGCCACGCGCAGGACGAGCATCGACCGGTCCTGGGCCGGCGGCGGGTCCGCGGGCAGGTGCTTCGTACCGGCGACCGTCGCCATCGCGCCCCGGTCGAACAGCACCAGCACGCCCTCACCCTCGACGTCCCAGTGCGCGTACGGCCCCGATACGTTGCCACTGGCCCGTACGGCACCGATCAGCTCCGGCAGCACGGCGTCGTAGAAGCGGAAGCAGTCGGCGAACCGGTCGACCAGCAGGCGGGGATGCAGCGCGTCCACGGAGACTCCTTCAGTAGGTGCACACCCATCATGGGGTTGGCCCTACGATATACCTGATGAACGAAACCCCTCCCAGCCTCCTGGGTATGACGACCTACCTCATGTCCAAGACCGGCAAGGCGGCGCGCGGCAGACTCGCCGACCGGCTGGCCGAACGCGGGCTGAGGCTCTGGCACATGGCGGTCCTCGCCGCGCTCGCCGACTTCGGCCCCCATGTGCAGCGCGAACTCGCCGCGCGGCTCTCGATCGACCGCAGCGACGTCGTGAAGATCGTGGACGGGCTCGGCTCGTCCGGCCTGGTGGAGCGGGCCCGCGACACCGCCGACCGGCGACGCGTCACGGTCACCGTCACACCGGCCGGCCGCGCCCTGCTGGAGAGCCTCAAGTCCGAGGCGCTGGCCGTACAGGACGATGTCCTCGCACCTCTGACCTCCCGCGAACGCGCCCAGTTGACCGCCCTGTTGCTCCGCGTCCACGACGGCGCGCGGGAGAACGCACCGGCACGGCCAGGTCGCTGACCCGATCGGGGCACCGGGTGCGGCAGAATTCCCCGGTGACCACACCCGCGGCCCAGCCGCCTCGTGACCGTGCGCTCGGGCGCGGCATCACCACCCTCATCCCGCAGGCCGCGCCCGCCACACCGGCCGAACAGGCGGCGGCCGTACTGACGGCCATGCGGTCCGTACCGGTGCGCGTCGGCGTACTCCAGGCGGCCGTGGTGCTGCTGGAGGAACGGGTGCGCGCCACGCAGGACGAGGCGGAACGGGCCGCCGCGGCGACCACCGTGGCCATGCTCCGCAGCGCCATCGGACAGGCCGGCTGACCGCCTCCTTGATCAACTCCTCCGAATTCCCGTCGCGCCGACGCCTGAAGTGAGCCATCCTGATCACCGCTGCCGACCGGGAGCGGTGATCGAAGGGCAGTTGGGACGCGTTGACGAACAGCGGTGTGTACGAGACGGCAAGCGGCCGGGTACGCGGACGCGCACCGTACAGAGGCGTCGTCGCCGTCCTCGGAATCCCTTACGCCGAGCCGCCGTTCGGCGAGAACCGCCTCCGGGCCCCGCGCCCCCGCGCCCCGTGGCCCGGAGTCCGCGAGTGCACGGAGTTCGGCCCCGTCCCGCCCCAGTCCGCCGAACTGCCGGGCGCTCCCACCTGGTCGACCGGCGACGAGGACGTCCTGAGCCTGAACGTCTGGACCCCCGCGACCGCGTCGGGCCCGCTGCCCGTGCTGGTCTGGATCCACGGCGGCGCCTACACCTTTGGATCGAGCGCCCAGCCGGACTTCGACGGTACGGCCCTGGCCCGCACCGGCCTCGTCGTCGTCACCCTCAACTACCGCGTCGGCTTCGAGGGCTTCGGCCGGGTCCCGGACGACGACTGCCCGCCCAACCGGGGCCTGCTCGACCAGATCGCCGCCCTCGAATGGGTCCGCGACAACATCGCCGCGTTCGGGGGAGCCCCGGACAACGTCACCCTGGCCGGACAGTCGGCCGGAGCCACATCGGCGGTCTGCCTGATGGTGATGGACCGCGCCCACGGGCTCTTCCGCCGGGTGATCGCCCACAGCGCGGTCGGCCCCGTCTTCGCCCCGGAGCTCGCCGAGCAGGTCACCGCCCGAGTGGCCGCCGCCATGGGGGCCTCCGTGATCGGGGCCGCCCCGCAGGAGCTGCTCACGGCTTCGGACCGGGTCGTCGGGGACTACCGCGAGGACCCCGGCTCCGGGGCGCTGCACTGGGACCCGGTCATCTACGGTCCGGTCGCCGACGGGGAGGTTCTGCGCGACGACCCGCTCGCCCTCGTCGCCGCCGGAGCGTCCCGGGACGTCGACCTGCTCGTCTGCCACACGACCGAGGAGTACTGGCTGATGGACGCCGTGGGCAGCGCCTGCGAGGTCCCCACGGACGAGCGGTTGCACCGCTTCGCCGCCGACTTCGGCCTGCCGTCCGGGCTCGTCGACGGGTACCGCGCGCTCATGCCCGGCGCCGAACCGTACGACCTCCACCTCGCCGTGTACGGGGACCTGATGTTCGGCGAGTACAGCAGCCGGCTCGCCGAGGCCCACGCGGCGGCGGGCGGCCGCGTCTTCCTGTCCCGGTTCGACCGCAGGGGCGGGGGCGTGCGCGCCTGGCACTGCGCCGACGTGCCCTTCGCCTTCGGCAACGTGGACGACGAGCGCCTCCGGTTCCTCATCGGCGGCGCCGCGCCGACGGCCGATGACCGGGCCCTCGCGGACCGGATGAGCTCGGCCTGGGCCGGGTTCGCGGCCACCGGCGACCCGGGCTGGGAGCCGGGCACCGGGCACATCAGGGTGTGGGGTACGCCGGACCGCGCGGCGGTCTCCGGGCACTGGCGGGACGGCGACGCGGTCCGGGCGCTGTGGGACACGTACACCTACCGCCCCGCCCGCTCCTGACGCGGCGGTTCACATCGGGGGCAGTTCCAGCGGCCCCCGGTCCTCGCGGACCCTGCCGATCTCCCGCAGCTCGCCCAGCAGTCCGCCGTGGGGGTCGGTGGTCGCCAGCACGGCCCGGTCGCCCAGGCACGGCTTGTCCCCGTCGGGCTCCTCGCAGTAGAGGACGTACCCGGTGAGGCGGTCGATGGTCCCCGGCTCCAGGCGCCAGATCCACTCGTAGTCGCTGACCTGCACGCGCGGATGTTCGGCGCGGAGCCGGTCCTTGACGGCGCTATGGACCGTCGCGGCGAACTTCTGCCGTTCGGCGAACGGGCGGACGATGCGGGCGCTGCCCGACGCCGGATCGACCCGCCCGTCCTTCGCGGAGTAGCCGGCGCTGTAGTACGCGTGCGAGCCGAGGGCCGCGAGCAGCGGGGGCGCGCCCAGACGCATGGCCGTCGGCTGCGACTTCTTGCCCGCGGGCCGCTTCTCGGCGACGGCCGGGGAGACCAGGTTGACCGACGCGCCCTTCACCTCGGTCCCGTCCTTCCACTGCCGCGCGCAGGCTCCGATGTCCTTGAGCAGGGCGGAGACCGTCTCGTTGGTGGGGGAGGCGGCGATCCACGGCGCCCCGGTCTGCGGATCGACGGCGATCACCTCGTGGCCGCAGCGCCGGAACGCGCTGAGGAGCACGCGCAGCGCCGCCGCCTCGCGCCGCCCGCGCTCCACCGCCTCGTCCATCGCACCCCGGCAGTCATGGGTGTTGCAGGTGCCGGCGTCGGCGTCCACCCGCGTCCGGACCACGGCGTCGGGGTCGTCGGTCATCGCGAAGGTGATCTCCGAACCGCTGGAGTGCGGGATCAGCGTGTGCGCCTCGATGACGCGGAGGACGCCCGGGTAGTACTTCTCGGCCAGCTTCTCGGCGTACGCGCGGTCCTCCTTCGTGGTGGTCACCACGCCGCACCCCGTGAGCGCGGCCGCGAGTCCGAAGGCCAGGGCCCCGGCCGTCCCGGCCGCCGTCATGCGCCGTCTCGGCGATCCACCCATCTCCGCCCGCCCCCTGCTCGCGTCCCGGCCCGCCCAGCGGCCGGACCTGCTCCTTCATCTGATGTGACGGTAGGACGGGGCCGCGCGTGGGGAATGAGTACGGCTACTCAGCGGGCGGCCCGTACGGTCACCCATGTCATTGGCATGGACCTGCTAACAACTTCTCCGCTACAGTCCGGAGCGGCACACTCTGAGAGCGCTCTCACAGAGGACGCCTCGGACGCCTGCTGTTCCTCCCCCACCCAGCCGGAACAACAGAAGGGCCAAGACCTTGAGACGCTCCACAGCCTTGAGGGCCGCACTCTCCGCCGTACTCCTCCTCGGAGCCTGGGCGGGCGCGGGCTTCCCCTCGGCCTCCGCCGCCGACACCCCCGCCGCCCCCGCTCCCGCATCCGACGGCCTGCTCACCGCCATGCAGCGGGACCTCGGCCTGACGGCAAGTCAGGCCAAGGCGCGGCTCTCTCAGGAGAAGACCGCCACCGCACTCCAGCCGAAGGCGCGCCACGCCGCCGGGGCGGCGTACGGCGGCTCCTGGTTCGACCCCGCGACCGGTGGTCTGACCGTCGCCGTCACCGATGCGGATCAGGCCGACGCCGTTCGGGCCACGGGCGCTGCCGTGCGCATGGTGACCCACACCGAGAAGCGCCTCGACTCGGTCAAGGCGAAGCTGGACAAGCTGGACGCGCCGCAGGGCGTCAGCAGCTGGCACGTCGATCCCCGCACCAACTCCGTCGTCGTGGACGTCGTCGCGTCGCAGCGTTCTGACAACGATGTCCAGGCGTTCGTACAGAAGGCCCGCGCGGCCGGTCCGGTCACCGTCGAGCAGACCTCCGAGGCGCCCCGGACCTTCTCGGCCGGGACCGTGGGCGGCGACCCGTACTACACGGGCAACGTACGGTGCTCCATCGGCTTCTCCGTCTACGGCGGCTTCGTCACGGCCGGCCACTGCGGCCGGGCGGGTGCCGGGGTCAGCGGCTGGGACGGCTCCTTCATCGGCAACTTCCAGGGCTCCTCGTTCCCCGGCGACGACTACGCGTGGGTCAGCGTGGGCAACGGCTGGTGGACGGTCCCCGTCGTCCTCGGCTGGGGCACCGTCTCCGACCAGCTGGTCCGGGGCTCCAACGTGGCCCCGATCGGCGCCTCGATCTGCCGCTCCGGCTCCACCTCGCACTGGCACTGCGGCAATGTGCTCGCCACCAACGACACGGTCAACTACGCGGACGGCGCGGTCTACCAGATGACCAAGACCAGCGTCTGCGCGGAGGGCGGTGACTCCGGCGGCTCCTTCATCAGCGGTGACCAGGCGCAGGGCGTCACCTCGGGCGGCTGGGGCAACTGCAGCTCCGGCGGCGAGACCTGGCACCAGCCGATCAACGAGATCCTGAACCGGTACGGGCTGACGCTCCACACCGCCTGACCGCGTTCCGCGCGACCCGGGGCCTGCCGAGCGGGACGGCGGGCCCCGGTACGCGTGCGCGGCGTGACGGACGTCAGGCGAGCCGGAGGTCGATGAACGGCACGGTGTCGCCCGGCAGGACGTACCGCTCGGTCTCCACGAAACCGTTCCGCAACGCGAAGCGCAGGCCCTCGGGGTTCGACTCCAGGACACACGTCTCGATGACCTCGGCGCCGAGCCCCCGGGCCAGCTCCAGCCCGTGCGCGTACAGCTGCCCGCCGAACCCCCGGCCCCGGTGCCCGCGCAGGATGCGGGCGATCACGGTCCCCACCGGGCTGTCCGCGCCGGGCGGGCGCACCGTGGAACACCCCACCAGCACGTCCCCCGCGTACGCGACGCACAACCGGTTGCGCCCCGCGCGCTCCTTCACTTCCGCGAACGACAGGGCGGCCGTCGGGATGATGGCGTTGTGGACGAACTGCCAGTCCAGGAGCGAGGCGTCGCCGTCCACCCGCTCGATACGAAGATCGGTCATCGCGTCAGGAAACCGGCCCCGAGGGGCGCGCGTCAACCGAGCCCGGGGGACGGGGCGGGCCGACCGGATTCGAACCGGCGTGCTCCTACATGTCGTGGAGGCGCGACGACCACTGCGCTACGGCCCACCCCGCCGGGAGCATACCTGCCGGACGGCCGAGGGGCGGATCACCTGCGGCATCACCCTCGCGGCGCTTGCGCTCCTCCTGGCCCGCCACCCGGCCGGGCGGTCCTGAGCGGCCGCATCCCGGCGCCCGGCCGCTCAGGCGGCCCAGGTCCCGCGCAGCGCGGCCGTGGCGAAGCCCGGCCCGTACGCGACGGTGATCCCCTCGGCGCCTGCCGGCGGCGGTTCGGCGTGGGTGCGTTCGAGGATGCGGAGCACGGAGACTCCGCCGAGGTTGCCCTCGTCGGCCAGGGTGGCCGTGGAGTGCCGGGTGTCGTGGGCGTCGAGGCCGAGGGCCGTGGCCGTGTCGCTGATGATGCGCGTGCTGCCGGGATGGATGACCCCGAAGTCCACGGAGGGCCGGCCGAGCCAGGTCAGCAGACTGGGCAGCACATCGTCCGCCGCGCTCAACGCCTCCTTCGTACTGTCGAAGTGGAACCCGGCCGGATCGACGCGGCCGGCGTACCGGGTCAGGCTGTCGGCCAGGGCGTGCTCGTAGGTGTCGGCCGGGGAGCCCACACGGAAACCGGGGCCCAGCGGGGCATCGGTGACGAGGGTCGCCGCCGCGCTGTCCCCGAACAGGACCTTGTAGATCATGTGCTCGACGGCGTCGTCCTGATGGTTGTACACGGAGGAGATGACCTCGGCGGCGACCACCAGAACGGTCGCCCCGGGTCTCGCGGCCAGCAGGTCGACGGCCCGGATCAGCGCCTGGGTGCCGCCCGCGCACGCCAGCGTCGTCAGAGCGATCCGGCGGACGTTCTGGCGCAGGCCCAGCCGGTTCATGAGGTGGATGTCCATGTTGGGGACGGACCAGCCGGTCGAGTGCGTCGTGATGATCGCGTCCACATCGCCCGGCCCCAGCCCGTACGCCCCGAGCACACCCCGTGCCGCCTGCTCCGCCATGTCCAGCGCGTCCGCGAACGCCGCCTCGCTCCGGGCCGTGACACCGGCGTCCCCCGACACGGTCGGTGCCGCCAGCGGCCGGGTGAAGTACCTGCTGCGCACCCCGGTGTTGGCCACGATGCGGAGGATCGCGGCGAGCCGCGGGTGGTCCGGGTGATGGGCGCGGATGTCGTCCGCGATCTCTCCGGTGGTCACTTTGTGGGCGGGGAACACGGTGGTGGGGCGGGCTATGTAGGCAGGCACGACATCCTCCGGCGGGCACGGTGCGGCGGCGATGTGGGGGTGGGCACAACCTAAGCCACAAATGGCCGTGCCCGCCCTGATCACAACACCGCGGAACCCCGGAGGGAAGCCTTACGGAGCGCGCAGGACGGGAACGCGGGTGTGCGCGCGCCGCGCGCCCGCGTGGAAGACGAGCACGATCATGCGGGCACCCGGGGCCGCCATGGGCTGCGCGGCGCACATCGTCACCCACCCCGGACCGTCCACCGCGTGGCGGATGGGCCGTTCGTCACCGTCGGGATGGATGTGCGCGCCGCCCGACTCCCAGATGGGCGCACACTGCGGGTCGGCCAGCACGTCCTTCTCCAGTCGGCGGAGCACCTCGTCGTCGGGCCGGCTCGCGAGCGCGGCCCGGAGTTGCGGCACGACCAACGGGGCCCAGGCGGTGTCCCAGTCCATGAGCATCTCGCGGCCCTGTGGTTCGAGGAGCATCCACCGCATGGTGTTCGTGGGCACGTCCCCGCCCGGGAACAGCCGCTCGAACTCGCCGTTGTGCGCGATGAGCTCCCAGGAGGCGTCGGTGATGTACGCGGGATGGGTCATCCCGTCGATGGCCTCCTGCCACACACCCGGCACCTCCTTGCCCGAGCGGGCGGTGAGCGGGCCCGGCGGGTCGCCTATGCCGGCGTACCGGCACAGCGACACCCACTCCTGCTCGTTGAGGGCGAAGAGCATCGCCACATCACGGAGGAATCCGGTGTCCGGCCTCGGCCAGGCACCGGACTCCAGCCGTCGGTAGGTACCGGGGGTGCGGTGCAGCAACTGGTCGACCTGGTGCTGGGACAGACCGGGTGCGCGGCGCCCCTGGCGGGACGAACGGTGGAAACCGTGCCCGGTGGGGTCGATCAGTGCACGACGGACTCTGAGCAGTGTCCGAAGTGCCGTCTTGTCGGTATTGGTCATGCGATCAAATCCCCCGCGTATGGGCCCGGTTGCGCGGGCGAGAGCCTAATTGGCGCGACGTGGCTTAGCGCTAAAAACTGGACGTAGAAAACAGTCTGTTTACCTTCCATGCTGGAGCCCGTGAGGCAGCGGACCGCGGCTCTTCGGGGCGGTGAGCCCGCGCCTGACGTGCGGTCTTCCTGCTGTCCTCTCCTGGCAATGTTCGCAGCCGGAATTCCGCACCCGTTCAGAACGGTGGCGGGAAGGGCTTGACCAGCAGACCGTATTTCGTCCCTCCGGTGGGACGGACCGCGCACCACGGTCCGCTGATCTGGCTCTTTCCGTCACCCACCTCGGTCTCCCGGGCCGAGGCGGGGCGGTACTCGGTGCGGTCGGCAGCCCCCCTGCCGGCCGCACCATTTTCGTCCCGGCGGGCACTGCTCCATCCGGAGCCCGTTCGTCCCCCTCCGGTGCTCCGGTCCGGTGACACCGTCGCGGGTGTCCGGATCGCCACCGGCCCCCGGTTCCCCGTGACTACGGCCCCATCAGCGGCTTTCCCCGGCATCCGGCGCGACGCGAAGTCGTTGCTCTCTGGTGGAGAGGGGTTTCGCCATGTAGCGTCACTGCCGGAAGTCGTGGTTCGCCGAAACCGCCCGTGCTCCGGCGCGGGCGCCTTGCTGTGCAGGGGGCGGAGCATGACACCACTGGGACCGCGTGGTGCGGCTCCCGATATCGACTGAGAGGCACCGGCATGGCCAGCGGAACCGTCAAGTGGTTCAACGCCGAAAAGGGTTTCGGCTTCATCCAGCAGGACGGCGGCGGGCCGGACGTCTTCGCTCACTACTCGAACATCAACGCCTCCGGCTTCCGTGAGCTCCAGGAGGGCCAGGCGGTGACCTTCGACATCACGCAGGGCCAGAAGGGCCCGCAGGCGGAGAACATCACGGCCGCCTGACGCCGTCGTACCACCGTCCGGCCCCCGGGGAGCACGCTCCCCGGGGGCCGGACGTGTGACACGGCCTCGCGCGCCCCTCAGCCGGCCGCCGGGGCCTCGTCGCCCTCGGACGCTGCCGGTGCGGTCGCGGTGTACATGGCGGTGCCCTTCTGGATTCCCTTGCCGACGACGCCCCGCTTCACCAGCGTCTCCAGGGTGTTGCGCACCACCTGCACCGACGTGCCGCGCTCCGGGTGCGCCTTCGCCAGATCCGCGTGCACCTCGCGCACCAGGCGCGGTTCGCCCAGGGGCATCAGGGCGCGGATGAGCTGGTGCAGGGGAGCGGCCGCAGTGGGCACCGCCTTCTTGACGCTCGTCCTGGCCCGGGACGGCCTCGCCTTGGCGCGCCCGGCGGGCCGGGGGCCCGGGACGGCTGTGCCCGCGGGGGCGTCGGTCTCCGCCGGCTTCCGACCGGTGCGCGGCGCGCGGCGCGGCCGCGGGGGCGCCGTCTCTCCCGGCAGCGCGGCCTGCATTCCGGTCAGCCAGGTCTCGTCCGTCCTCAGCTGCTCCAGGCGGTCCCGCAGCCGCTCGATCTGTGCGGTGAGCTCCTTCTGCTCCGCACGGTTGTCGGTGAGATCGGTGGCGAATCGCTCCGCATACATCGTCTGTACGCTCTGCGACGCACTGTCCGCGTTGTTCATGATGGTCCACGCTCCTCGGGCCGGGGGTTTGCTGTCACACGCCCCCATTCACCACCCGGAAGGACGCGAAAAGCGCAATTTGCGCCCAAGATCCAGCCGAAGGGATGAACGCCCGGACGGGTATGGCGTGATCTCGTCGGCCCGGTCGTATACGAGGGTCGGATTTCTCAACTCCACTTGTGTGTACAGGTCTTGCATTGACGCATGCGTGTGCTGTTCATAACATCGCAACACCTGAAGCCGTGAATGACCGGATCTCGCTGATGACGAGACCGTTCGGCCGCCGCGGTATCCCCGTGCCACCGCGTCGCTCCGTCCCCCACACGCTCCACACGTCCCCATTGACCTGAAGCAACCGCACACCACGCCGCTCGGCGTGCGCGCCGAGGGAGTCGGATGAGTACCCAGGCCGTCCAGTCGTACCTGACGCATGGCCAGAAGCGCCTGTGGTTCCTGCATGAGATGGACCCCGGCGACGCCTCGTACAACATTCCGCTCGTGCTGCGCCTCTCCGGAGAGCTGTCCGAGCCCGCCCTCCGCGCGGCCTTCGACGCGGTGGCGGCCCGGCACGAGGCGCTGCGCAGCCGCTTCCCCGCCGAGGACGGCGAACCGGCCGCACTCGTGGCCGAGCCGGGCCCGGTCGACGTGGAATGCCGCGACCTGCGCGGTGAGCCGGACCGGCTCGAACCGCTGATCGCCGAGCGCACCAACCGCGCCTTCGACCTCGCCCGGGGCCCCTTGCTGCGTGTCGCCCTCTTCCGTACGGGAGAGGCCGAGCACGTCCTGTGCGTGGTCCTGCACCACATCGTCGCCGACGGCTGGTCCCTCAACGTCCTGCGCGAAGAGCTGGCGGCCCACTACACCGCACACCTCCGGGGCGGGACCGCCGACCTGCCCGCCCCGCCCGCGCACCCGGCCGAGCACGAGCGGGAAGCGGACGAGGCGCAGGCGCGCGAAGCCCTCGCCTACTGGCGGGAACGCCTGGCCGACGCCCCCGCCCTGGAACTGCCCCTGGACCGCCCCCGCCCCGAACACACCTCACCCGAGGGCGCCTTCCACACCCGGACCCTCACCGGCGCGGGGCCCATGATCGACGCCCTGGCCCGGGCCCGGCGCTGCACCCCGTTCATGGTGCTGCTCGCCGCCTACCAGGCGACCCTGCACCGCTGCACCGGACAACGCGACTTCTGCGTCGGCGTTCCCACGGCGGGCCGTTCCGGCCCCGACGCCGAACGGGTCATCGGCTACCTCTCGCGGACCCTGGTCCTGCGCTCCGACCTGACCGGGACGCCCACCTTCGCCGACCTGCTCCGCCGCGCCCGCACCACGGTGCTCGGCGCCTTCGCCCACGACCGCATCCCCTTCGAGGAACTGGCCGAATCCTTGCGCCTCGACCGGGACCCCGGACGCACCCCGCTGTTCCAGACGATGCTGACCGTCCACACCCAGGACGCCGGCCTGCTGCGCGACGCGTCCTTCGCCGGTCTCGGCTGCACCGAGCTGGACCCCGCCATGCGGGCCTGCAAGTTCGACCTCACCCTCGACGTGCGCCGGGACGGCGAGGACGTGGTCGCCGTCTTCGGCTACCGCACGGACCTGCTCGACGGGGACCGGGTCGCCCGCCTCGCGCGCTGGTTCGAGATGCTGCTGCGCGGAGCGGCGGACGGCCCCGACACCCCGGTCCACCTCCTGCCGCTGCTGGACGAGGAGGAGCGCGCCGCCCTGGACGCGGCCGGCCGGGGTCCCGCGCTGCCCGGGGGCCCGTCCACCGTGCACGACGCCCTCGCCCTGACCGTGCGCGACCGCCCCGGCGGCGAGGCCCTGCGCGGGCGCGACACCTCGCTCTCGTACGCCGGACTGTGGGACGGCGCGGGCAGCCTCGCCGGACGGCTGGCCGCCGAGGGGGTGCGGCGCGGGGACACCGTCGGCGTGCTGCTGCCGCGCGGACCGCACGCCGTCGTGGCCATGCTCGCCGCCTGGCGCGCCGGCGCCGCCTACCTCCCCCTGGACCCCGACTACCCGCCCGCCCGGATCGCGTACATGGTCGCGGACAGCGGCGCCCGCACCGTCCTGACCACCCGCGACACCCCATCGCCCGAGCTGCCCGGGAGCGTCCGGACGCTGTACGTGGAGGACGCCGCCCACACCGGCCCGGCGGGGGCGGAGCCCACTGACCCCACCGCGCCCCACCCCGACGACCCCGCGTACCTCGTCTACACCTCCGGCTCGACCGGCAAGCCCAAGGGCGTCCTCGTCCCGCACCGGGCGCTCGCCGAGCGGGTGCGCTGGATGCGCGAGGGGTACGGAATCACCGCCGACGACCGCGTCCTGCACTGCGCCTCACTCAGCTTCGACACCTGCGCCGAGGAACTGTTCCCCGCGCTGGCCGCCGGGGCCACCCTCGTCGTGGCCGACCCCGGCGCCCCGCTGCCCGACCAGCTGACCGAGGACTTCACCTCCGACGTCACCGTCATGGACCTGCCCACCCCGTACTGGCAGCACCTCGTCGGCGACCCGGACGTCGTCCCCTGGCCGGACGGGCTGCGGCTGCTGATCCTGGGCGCCGACCAGGTCCAGGCCGCCGCCGTCGGGGCCTGGCGCGAGCGGTTCGGCGACCGGGTACGCCTCGTCAACTCCTACGGCCCCACCGAGACCACCGTCATCGCCACGACCGCCGACCTCGGCGACGCGGACTCCCGCGCCCGTCCACCCATCGGCACCCCGATCGGTGGCGTCACCGCCACCGTGTGCGACGAGCACGGCGGCCCGGTCCCGCCCGGCACCCCCGGCGAACTCCTCATCGGCGGTACGGGGGTGACCTACGGCTACACCGGCCGGCCAGGCGCCACCGCGCGCGCCTTCGTCCCCGACCCGTACGGCCCGCCGGGCGCCCGCCGCTACCGGACCGGCGACCTCGTGCGCCGCAGGCCCGACGGCGCCCTGGAGTTCCTGGGAAGGCTGGACGGCCAGCTCAAGGTGCGCGGCTACCGCGTCGAGCCCGGCGAGACCGAGAGCGCGCTCCTCGCCCAGCCCGGGATCGCCGAGGCGGTGGTCGTCGCCCACCGCGACACCCTGGTCGCCTACGTCGTCCCCGCCGCCTCGGGCATGGATCCCGCCGCCGTGCGGAGCGCCGTGGGAGCGCTCCTACCGGCCCACCTCGTGCCCGCCGCCGTCCTCGTCCTGGACCGGCTGCCGCTCACCCCGAACGGCAAGCTGGACCGCGCGGCCCTGCCCGCGCCCGAGCAGCGCCCCGAACTCCGCGCCGGCTATCTGGCCCCGCGCACCGAGGCGGAGGAGCTGGTCGCCGACATCTGGCGCGAGGTGCTGGACGTCGAACGGGTAGGCGCCCTGGACGACTTCTTCGACCTCGGCGGGCACTCGCTCCTCGCCACCCGGGTCATCGCCCGCGTCCGGGCCACCGCCGAACTCACCGTTCCCCTGCGCACCCTCTTCACCCACCGCACGGTCGCCGCCTTCGCCGGGGCCGTGGAGGCCGCCCTGATGGCCGAGATCGACGCCCTGTCCGAGGAGGAGGCCGCCGCCCTCCTCGCCTCGGACGGCGCCACCCTGGAAGGAACCGGAACGCCGTCATGAGCGACACCACCACATCCCCCGCCGGCCTCTCCGACGCCAAGCGCGCCCTGCTCAGCCGCCGGCTCAAGACCGGCCGCGCCGCCGCGTCCCGCCCCGTCGTGCCCCGGAGACCCGAGGGCGCCGTGCCGCCGCTCTCCTTCGCGCAGGAACGCCTGTGGTTCATGGAGCAGTTCGCGCCCGGCACCGCCGCGTACAACATCCCCGTCGCGCGCAGGCTGCGCGGCGAACTGGACCGGGAGGCACTGGCCCGCGCCCTGGACACCGTCACCGCCCGCCACGAGACGCTGCGCTCCCGCTATCCGGTGACCGACGACGGCCGCCCGGTGCTGGAGATCGCGGAGCCCGCGCCCGCGCCACTGCCCTTCGTGGAGGCTCAGGACGAGGAGCACGCGGCCCGGCTCGTCGACGAGGCGGGGGCCGAGCCCTTCGACCTGGCCGCCGGTCCTCTTCTGCGGACCCTGCTCGTACGCGTATCCGACCGCGACCACATCCTGCTGCTGGTCGTCCACCACAGCGTCAGCGACGGCTGGTCCAGCGAGATCCTGGTCTCCGAGATCCTGCGCTGCTATGCGGCCCGCATCGAGGGGGACGGCGACCCGCTCCCCGAACTACCCGTGCAGTACGGCGACTTCGCGCAGTGGCAGCGGGACCGGCTGAGCGGGGACGCGCTCGCCGCCGAAGTCGCCTACTGGGCGGACGAGCTCGCCGGAGTGGAACCGCTCGTCCTGCCCACCGCCCGGCCCCGCCCGGCACGGCAGACCTTCGACGGGGCCGGCTACGGATTCCGGGTGGAGCGTGAACTCCTCGACCGGCTCGCCGCCCTCGGCAAGGCGCACGGCGCCACGATCCACATGGTGCTGCTCGCCGCCTTCCAGGACCTCCTGGCCCGGTTCAGCGGACAGCGCGATTTCGCCGTCGGGTCACCCGTCGCCGGCCGCCCCGAGCCGGAACTCGAAGGCCTGGTCGGCATGTTCGTCAACGTCCTGGCACTGCGCGCCCGGCTCGACGGCGATCCCACCTTCGCCGAGCTGCTGGAACGCACCCGCGAAACCTGCCTGGAGGCCTACGCCCACCAGGAGTTGCCGTTCGCGCAGCTGGTCACCGAGCTGAACGTGGAACGCGATGTCTCCCGCTCCCCGGTCTTCCAGGCGGTGCTCGCCGTCCAGAACTACGCCACCGGGCGCCAGGCCACCGCCGGTCCGGGACTCGACGCGGGGACCTACGGCCTGCGCGCCTCGGGTACCCGTTTCGATGTCGAACTCTTCCTGATGGAGTGGCCGGACGGGCTGCGCGGCGCCTTCAACTACAACACCGACCTCTTCGCCGAGGCCGACATCGCCCGGCTCGCCGCCCACCTCCACCGGCTGCTGCACGCGGTGGCCGACGAGCCCGACGTGCCGCTGTCCGGACTCGACCTGCTCGCGGATGACGAACGCGCCCTGGAGATCGCTGACTTCAACCGTACGGAGGTGCTGGTCCCGGCCGACGCCACCCTGGTCTCCCTCATCGCCGAGCAGATCGCGCGCACCCCCGACGCCACCGCCGTGACGGGCGACGACCGCAGCCTCACCTACGCCGAACTGGACGCCGCCGCCGACCGCATCGCCGCCCGGCTCGTCGCGGCCGGCACCGGCCCAGGGGACGTCGTCGCCGTCGGCGCGGAACGCTCCCCGGACCTGGTCGCCGCACTCCTCGCCGTACTGCGCACCGGCGCCTGCTACACCCCGCTCGACACCGAATACCCGCCCGAACGGCTCGCGTTCATGCTGGACGACAGCGGCGCGCGGGTGCTCCTGACTCAGCGGGACATTCCCGTCCCCGAGGGCTGCCGTGCCACTGTCCTCTACCTCGAAGACGACGATCCGCTTCGCGGGAGCGCTCCCACGACGGGTGTTCCGACACCGGACGATCCCGCCTACCTCATCTACACCTCCGGCTCCACCGGCCGTCCCAAGGGTGTGCCGAACACCCACCGCGGCATCGTCAACCGCCTGCTGTGGATGCAGCGGAGCTATCCCATCGGTCCCGAGGACTCCGTGCTCCAGAAGACGCCGGCCGGGTTCGACGTCTCCGTATGGGAGTTCTTCTGGCCGCTGATGACCGGCGCGCGCCTTGTGCTGGCCCGTCCCGGGGGTCAGAAGGACGCCGCCTATCTGACCGAACTCATCCGTTCCGCACCCGTCACCGTGGCCCACTTCGTCCCCTCGATGCTGCCGCTCTTCCTCGCCGAGGAGGGGGCGGGGCGGTGCACGGCCCTGCGTCGCGTCGTGTGCAGCGGCGAGGCGCTGCCGCCCGACGCGGTGCGTGCCTTCCGCGAGGCGCTGCCCGGCTGCGCCCTGGCCAACCTGTACGGGCCCACCGAAGCGGCGGTCGACGTGTCGGCCTGGGAGTGCGCGGGGCCGTCCGATGTGGTCCCCATCGGCTTCCCGGTCGACAACATCCGCCTCTACGTCCTGGACCGGGCGCTGCGGCCGGTGCCCCCGGGCGCCCCCGGTGAGATCCACATCGCCGGGACCGGGGTGGCCCTCGGCTACCACCGGCGCCCCGGCCTCACCGCGAGCCGGTTCGTCCCGGACCCGTACGGCCCGCCAGGCTCGCGGCTCTACCGCACCGGCGACCTGGGCCGACGCCGCCCCGACGGGGCCCTGGAACACCTCGGCCGCACCGATCAGCAGTTCAAGCTGCGCGGCCTGCGCATCGAACCCGGCGAGATCGAGGCGGCCCTGCGCGCCCTGCCCCCGGTGAGCGAGGCGGCCGTCGTCGTACGCGAGGACACCCCGGGGGACAAGCGGCTCGCCGCCTACCTCGTCACCGCAGGCGAAGGGCCCGCGCCCGACCCGCAGGAGCTGCGCACCGCGCTCAAGCAGGTGCTGCCCGATTACATGGTGCCCGCCTCCTTCACCGCCTTGCCCGCCCTTCCCCTCACGCCCAACGGGAAGCTGGACCGGCGGGGGCTGCCCGCCCCGCAGATCCACCGGGCGACCGGCGCGGCCAGTGCGCCCGGGACCCCGGCGGAGCGGGTGCTCGCCGCGATCTGGGGGGAGGTGCTCGGGCTGGACGCGGTCGGTGTGGACGAGGACTTCTTCGACCTCGGCGGCCACTCGCTCCTCGCCACCCAGGTCGTCGCCCGCGCCCGCAGACTGCTCCCGGAGGCGGGCGCCCGGCCGGTCAGTGTGATGGACCTGTTCACCTGTCGGACCGTCAGGGACCTGGCCGCGCTTGCGGACACCCCCGAGGAAGCCCGGGGCCCCCGCAGACTGCTGCACCGCCTCACCCCGCAGGCCCCGGCCGGACGCCTGCGCGCCACCCTGGTCTGTGTCCCGTACGGCGGGGGCAGCGCGGTCGTGTACCAGCCCGTCGCCGACCTCCTGCCGGAGGGCTACGAGTTGTGGTCCGTCGCCATTCCGGGCCATGACGTCGGTGTGACGGAGGAGCATCTGCCGTTCGGGGAACTCGCGGAGAGCCTGGCCGCCGAGATACGCGAACGGGTCACAGGCCCGCTGATCGTGTACGGGCACTGCGGTGTCGGCACCGCCCTTGCCGTGGCGACCGCACGGCTGCTCGAAGCGTCGGGCCGCGAGCTCGAAGCGGTGTACGCGGGTGCGCAGTTCCCCTTCGCCAAGCCGCGCGGACGCGTGCTCGGCGCCCTCTCCAAGGTGGCGTCCCTGGAGTCGCTGCTCGGCAACCGGGTGTACGTCAACTGGCTCACGGGCATGGGCGTCGACACCTCCCAGCTCGACCGGGAGCAGACCGAGTTCATCGTGGGCAACATGCGCCGCGACAGCCAGGCCGCCGAGGAGTACTTCACCGGGGCGATCGCGGACGTCGAGGCCGGCGCCCCCAGGCTGCGGGCCCCGCTGGTGTCGCTCGTCGGCGACCGCGACCCGGCCGCCGACTTCTACCAGGAGCGCTACCGGGAGTGGCTGCTCCTCGCCGAGCGCTCGGCGGTAGCGGTCATCGACCAGGGCGGCCACTTCTTCGTGAAGTACCGGGCCGCCGAGGTCGCCGAGGCGGTGACGAGCGTCCATCAGGCGATCCGCGAGGAGACCACCGAAGCCCTGCCCGAACGCTCCCCGGACGCGGCCTGGTGGTTCCACGCGGAGACCGGACCGCCGGGTGACGCCGAGGCGGACCCGCCGGACGGTGACGACGTGAAGGCCGCGGGCGCCCCCGCCCCCGGGGCCGCGCGCTTCCTGGCCGTCGTGCTCGGGCAGTTGGGCTCGATCCTGGGTTCCGCGCTCACGGAATTCGCCCTGCCCGTCTGGATACTGCTGGAGACGGGCTCCCTGGCCCGCTTCGCGCTGTACTCGGTCGTCGCGATGCTGCCCGGCATCCTCGTCGGCCCGCTGGCCGGTGCCGTCGTGGACCGGTTCGACCGGCGCAAGGTCATGCTCGCGGGCGACCTCGCGGCGGGGCTCAGCCAGGTGGCCATGCTGTGCCTGCTGCTCGGCGGCGCACTGGACACCTGGTATCTGTACGTGCTGCTCGGCGTCCTCTCCGTGGCGCTCACCTTCCAGCGCCTCGCGTACAGCTCCGCGATCCCGCAACTGGTCCCCAAGCGCTATCTCGGCCACGCCAACGGCATCGTCCAACTCGCCTTCGGTGCAGCTCAGTTCGTCGTGCCACTCGTCGCGGTGGCGCTGATGGCGGGCATCGGTCTGCGCGGCATCCTGATCCTCGACATCGCGAGTTACGTGGTCGCGGTCGCCGTACTCGTCTGTGTGAGGTTTCCCCGCACCCTGCCCTGGACCCGCCGGGAACCGGTCATCGAGGAGATCAAACAGGGTTTCGCCTACACCTGGCGGCACCGGGGCTTCCGGTCGATGCTCCTGTGGTTCGCCGCGCTCAACCTCTTCCTGTCGCCGCTGTTCCTCCTGGTGACGCCCCTGGTGCTGTCTTTCGACACCCTGGACGGGGCGGCGGCGGTCGCCACGGCGGGCGGGGCCGGGGCCGTCGCGGGCGGTCTGATCATGGGGGTGTGGGGCGGGCCCCGCAGACACCGGGTGCGCGGGATGCTCGCGCTGGCCGGGGTGTTCGCCCTGGCCGGGGCCGTGACCGGGCTGCGCGCCGACCTCTGGGTGATCGGTGCCGGTGCCTTCGGGATGTCCTGCGCCATCGCCCTGGTCAACGGGGTGTACTCGACCATCGTCCAGGTGAAGGTCCCGCAGCGCTTCCACGGCCGCGTCTTCGCCCTGAACACCATGGTCGCCTGGTCGACCCTCCCCATCGGCCACGGACTCGTCGCACCCCTGGGCGCGCGGCTGTTCGACCCCTTGCTGGCCGACGACGGGGTGCTGGCCGACAGTGTGGGCCGGGTGCTGGGCACGGGGCCGGGGCGCGGGATCGGGCTGATGTACCTGCTGTGCTGCCTGGTCATGCTGGCGCTGGTGGCCCTCGCCCTGCGGCTGCCGGTCCTCGCCCGCTTCGACCGCGATGTGCCGGACGCCGAACCCGACGACCTCATCGGACTCCGGGAACGCGCGGCCGCGCTCACCGCCTCCGCGGGGGACGACCGATGACCCGTATCGCGCCCCCGGGCTCCCTGATCGAGCTGCTGGTCCACCGCGCCGCCCTCCACCCGGACCGCGTCGCCCTCCGCAACGGGCCGCGCGCCCTGGACTTCGGCACCTGGCACGACCGGGCCGCCGCCCTCGCCCACGGCCTGCTCGCCCGTGGTCTGCGCCCCGGCGACCCGGTCGGGCTGCGCTACGGCAGTACGGGGTGGACCGATTACGCGGTCGCCTACTGCGGGGTGCAGTGGGCGGGCGGCATCGCCGTACCCCTGTCCGACCGGCTGGCCCCGGCCGCCACCGCGCACATCGTCGAGGACAGCCGGTGCGCGGGTGTCCTGCACGGCGAGGGCGGGCCACCGTCCCGGCTGCCCGCAGGGGTGTGGCAGGCGTCCGCAGAGGACATCGAGTCCGGGGAGACCGGTGCCGGGGACGGGTTGCCGCTGCCCGACCCGTCCGCACCGGCGCAGTACCTCTACACCTCCGGCACCACCGGCCTGCCCAAGGGCGTCCGGGCCACCCACGCCAACCTCGCCCACGGCTGCACGCTGGACGAACGCCGCAGGCCCCTGCGCCACTCGCGCACCTTCCTGCACAGCTTCCCGATCGGCACCAACGCCGGGCAGACGATGCTCGTGAACTGCCTGGACACGGCGGCCTGCGGTGTAGCCGCCCCGCAGTTCACCCCGCTGCGGTTCGCCCGGCTCATCGAGGAGCACGCGGTCGGCAGCCTCTTCCTGGTGCCCGCCACCGCCATCGAACTGCTCGCCTCCACCGCCCTCACCCGCCGCGACCTCAGCACGGTCAAGCTGGTCGGTTCGACGGCGGCGGCACTCCCGCAACCCGTCGCGCTCCGGCTGTCGCAGGCGTTCCCCGGCGCGCAGATCGTCAACTACTACACCTCCACCGAGGCAGCGCCCGCCCAGATCACCCTGCTCTTCGACCCCGACCACCCCGACTCACCCGGCCGGCCCGCCGCACTCGACCACCTGCGCATCACCGACTCCGAAGGGCGCCCGGCGGCCACCGGTGAACCGGGCGAGATATGGCTGCGCTCACCCACCGCGCCCCGCGCCTACCTGGGCGCCCCCGACACGGACGCCGAGGTCTTCCGGGGCCGCTGGGTGCGCATGGGGGACATCGGGCGGCTCGACGCGGACGGCCACCTCCACCTGCTCGACCGGGAGCGCGACGTCATCAAGTCCGGCGCCCACAAGGTGTCCACGCTCCAGGTCGAGAACGCGCTGCACGCCCACCCGGACATCGCCGACGCCGCCGCCTTCGGCATCCCGCACCCGGTGCTGGGCAGCGTCGTCGCCGCCGTCGTCGTGCCCCGGCGGGAGGAGCCGGACACCACCCGGCTGCGGGCGTTCCTGCTCGACCGGCTCGCCGCGCACGAGCTGCCGGCCCGGATCCTCTTCCGCGCCACCCTGCCCCGCAACGAGGGCGGCAAGGTCCTCAAACGTGAACTCCACCGGCTCCTGGACGACGAGGCGACCCCATGACCCCCTCCTTCGAAGCACCGGCCCCGCTCGACCCGGCCCAGCACGGCCTCTGGGTCACCGAGCAGACGCTCGACACCGGTTCGGCGTACCACCTCAGCCTGGCCCTGCACTTCCAAGGGCCTCTGGACCCCGCGGCCCTGGCGGCGGCCTGGGGCGACTGCGCACGGGCCACGCCCGTGCTCACCGCCCGGACCGATCCCGCCGGGCCCGGCCTGTTCCCCGGGGAGGCACCGCCCCTGCGGCTGGTCACCGCCGCGTCCGACGACCTCGGCAAGCTCCGCGACGAGGAGACCGGCGCCCGCTTCGGGCCGGGCGAGCCCCTGATACGCGCCACGCTGTTCACCACCGCCCCGGACCGGCACCTGCTGCTCGTGGTCGCCCACCACCTCGTGTTCGACGGCGAGTCCAAGGATCTCCTGGTCACCGGACTGGCCACGGCGTACCGGGCGGTGACGGGGGAGCGCGACGCGCCCTTGACGGCCGAGGCGCCGACGCCCCCGCAGCCCGTCTGCGAGACGGCCGTCCAGGACGCGGCCCGTTTCTGGGCCGATCGCTGGCGCGACAGCCCCGCACCCGCCCTCCCCGGCCTCACCGCCCACCACGCGGACCCCGTCGCCCCCGCCCCCGGCAGCGCCTGCGGCTTCCGGCGCGACGGGGAGTGGCACGCCCGGCTGGTGACCGCCGCCGCGACGCTCGGCGTCACCCGGTTCGAACTCCTCACGGCGGCCTGGCACGCCCTGCTGCTGCGCTACGGCACCACCGCCCCGGCCACCGCGGTCGAACTCTCCACCCGCGTGCCCGGCGCGCCCCGGCAGGCCGGCCTCCACGTCAACGAACTGCCCCTCTTCACCCACCCACGCCCGGACCTCACCTTCGCGGACTTCGCCCACCAGGTCCGGACCGAGCTGCGCGCCCTCTACGCCCACCGCACCGTCCCCCTCAGCCGTGCGGTGCGCGGACTCACCCCGCGCACCGCGCTGTGCCCGGTCTCCCTCAGCTACCGGCGGCGCGACACCTCCCGGCCCGCCGACTTCGGCCCCGGCCTCGATGTGCGCACCGAGTGGACCGGCTTCGCGCACACCGCCCGGAACATCGCGCACCTCCAACTGGTCGACGCCTCCGACAGCCTGGAAGGCAGCCTTCAGTACCGCACGGCCGCCTTCGAGAGCGAGGCGCCCGTCCGCGTCCTGGACCACTTCCTCACCCTGCTCGACGGTGCCGTCGCCGCCCCGGACACCCCCCTCGGCCGGCTGCCGGTCCTGCCACCCCGGGAACGCGCGACGCTGCTCGCCGACACCACCCGCGCCCCGGGCAACGCCCCCGCCACCCTGCCCGAGCTGTTCGCCGCCCAGGCCGCCGCGACCCCGGACGCCGTCGCCGTCATCGAGGGCGACACCAGCCTCACGTACGCCGAACTCGACGCGGCCGTCCGCCGCCGCGCCCACCGGCTGCGCGCCCAGGGGGCCGGGCGCGGTGCCCTCGTCGGTATCGCGCTGCCCCGCTCGGCCGCCCAACTCATCGCCGCCCTCGGCACGCTCACCGCCGGTGCCGCCTACCTGCCGCTCGACCCGGACCACCCGGCGGAGCGCCTGGCGTTCCTGCGCACCGACTCCGGGATCACACTGGAGGCCGCCGGCGACCCGGGGCCGGAGGACCTGGGCCGGCTCCCCGAAGCCCCGCCGGCGGCCGCGCCGCCCGCCCTCACGGACCCCGCCTATGTGCTGTACACCTCCGGCTCCACCGGTGTGCCCAAGGGCGTCGAAGTGTCACACGCGGCCCTCGCCAACCTCCTCGCCGCCCTGCGGGACACCACCGGCACGGGCCCCGGCAGCCGCTGGCTCGGGCTCACCTCGCTCTCCTTCGACATCTCCACCGCCGAACTCTTCCTGCCCCTGGTCACGGGCGGCACCGTCGTCCTCGTCCCCGAGGGCCGCCACCGCGACGGCACGGCCCTCGCCGAGCTGGTCCGCCGGCACCGCCTCACCCACGTACAGGCAACCCCCAGCGGCTGGCGCACCATGCTCGCCGCCGGGCTCGACGCATCGGACCTGGTGGCCCTGACCGGGGGAGAGGCCCTGCCGGATGCCCTGGCCCGCGAACTGCGCGCCTCCGTCGGCCGGTTGGTCAACGTGTACGGGCCGACCGAGACGACGGTCTGGTCCACGGCCGCCGAGCTCGGACCCGATGACCCCGTCACCATCGGCCGCCCGCTGGCCAACACCCGCACCTATGTCCTGGACGCCCGTCTTGAGCCCCTGCCGCAGGGGCTGACCGGCGAGCTGTACATCGGAGGCGACGGCGTCGCCCACGGCTACCGGGGCCGCCCCGGACTCACCGCATCCCGCTTCGTCCCGGACCCGTTCGGCCCGCCCGGCGCCCGCCTCTACCGCACGGGCGACCTCGTCCGGCTCACCGCCGACGGCCGCATCGCCTTCGCGGGCCGGTCCGACACCCAGGTGAAGGTGCGCGGCCACCGCATCGAACTCGGCGAGATCGACACCGCCCTCGGCAGCCACCCCCAGGTCGCACAGGCGGTGACGGTGCTGCGGGAGGCCCCGGACGGCGAGCCCGGACGGCTGGTCGCCTACGTGGTGCCCGCACCGGCCGGCGTACCGCCGACGCCCGACACCCTGCGCGAGCACCTGGCCCGTCAGCTGCCGGCGGCGGCCCTGCCCGACGCGTACGTGACCCTCGACGCCATGCCGCTCACCCCCAACGGCAAACTCGACCGGGCCGCCCTGCCCGAACCGCCGCGTGAACGGGCCACCGGCGGAACCCCTGTCGCGGACGCGGGCGACGACGGCATCACCGGCACCGTCCTCGCCATCTGGCGCGAAGTGCTCGATCTCGACGACCTCGGCCCCGACGAGGACCTGTTCGACCTCGGCGGCCACTCCCTGACCATCACGGCCATCGCGGGCCGTATCCGCAAGGAGTACGGCGTCGCCGTGCCCTTCGACGTGTTCTTCGACAGCCCCACCGTCCACGGCGTCGCCGCGTGCGTCGCCGCACTCATCGAGGAGAACCAGTGAACACACCCGCCCTCCGCTATCTGGTGGCGGTCAACGACGAGGAACAGCACGCCCTTTGGCCCGCCGGAACACCCTTGCCCGCCGGCTGGCGTGCCGAGGGGTTCAGCGGCACGGAGGACGAGTGCGTGGCCCATGTCGACCAGGTGTGGCCCGACATCAGGCCCCTGAGCCTGCGCCGCCGACTGGCCGGGAGGGAGGACAGTTGAGCACCGCGCAGGACCCGGTCACCGATCCACGCGCCCGGATCGCCGGGCTCATCAGCGACGCCATGGACGGGCAGCTCGCCGCGGCCGAGATCCTCACCGCCCGGGGCACCCTCACCGAACTCGGTGTCAGCTCCCTGGCGTTGCTCCGCCTAGCCGACACCTTGGAGGACGAGTACGGCGTGGAACTCGACCTGGCCGACCCGGCGTTCTACCAGGAGAGCGTCGACAGCCTGGCGGCCCGGCTGGTGGCGGAATGAACGGCCTCGCCACCGCCCGCACCCTGCACATCCCCTTCGCGGGCGACAGGGCGGGCACGGCACCCCTCACCTGGGGCCAACGGGCCATCTGGAACGCGATTCTGCGCACCGCGCCCAACGACATCTACTTCAACATCGGGCGCCTGCTCCCACTGGGAGAGCGCGGACGGGTCACGGACCTGCCCCGGCTCGCCACCGCCCTCACCGCCCTGCTGGAACGCCACGAGGCGCTGCGCACCCGGCTCTACGACGGCGAGGGCGGCGAACCCCGCCAGTCGCTCACCGACTGCGGCGCCCTGCCGGTCACCGTGGTGGACGAGCCCGACGCCGACCGGACCGAGGCCACCGCACGTGCCCTGCTGGACGAACTGACCGCCACCCGCTTCGACTACGCGCGGGAATGGCCGCTGCGCGTCGGCGCCGTCTGCCACCGGGGCCGGGTCACGCACGCGGCCCTGGTCCTTTGCCACCTCGCGGCCGACGGCCAGGCCGCAGAGCAAGTCGTACGCGACCTGCGGCTGCTGGTGCGCCGGGGCTCGGCCGGGCGGCCCCCGCGCACCAACCCCCTCGACCTCGCCCGGGACCAGCACACACCCGCCGGTGTACGTCGCAGCGAACGGGCCCTCGCCCGCTGGGAGTCCTTCTACCGGACCATGCCGCCGACGATGTTCCCCCGGCAGGCCGCCGCACCCCGCACCCCCCGCTTCTGGAGCGGCCGGCTGGTGTCCGAGGCGCTGATGCGGGGGACGGACACACTCGCGGCCGCGCACCGGATCAGCGGATCGACGGTCCTGATGACCGCCCTGGCCGCCCTGGCCGCCGCCGAGGGCGGCCACCCCGCGGCCGCCATGATGCCCATCGTCGCCAACCGGGCCGCCGAGGACCGGCGCGACCTGGTGGCGATGCTCTCCCAGGACGCGCCGTTCCTGCTCGACACCACCGGCGCCGAACGGTTCACGGACCTGCTGCCGGTGGCCTGGCGCGCGGCCCTGGCGGGATACCGGGCCGCGTCCTACGACCCGGTCGCCTGGGAGGCCCTGCGCGAGCGCGTCGGCCGGGAGCGCGGCACCCCCGTACACCCGTACTGCTGCTACAACGACCAGCGGTTCTTCGTACGCCCGCCGGACGAAGGGCCACCACCGAGCGCGGCGGAGCTGCGCTCCGCACGGGCCCGTACGGAGTTCGGTTTCCCGGCCACCGAGGACAAGCTCGGCTGCCGGTACTGCGTCCACGTCACCGAGGAGGAAGGCGTCCTCGCCGTCATGCTCACCGCCGACACCGCCTACCTGCCGCCGCCCAGGATCAGGGCGCACCTGTGGGCGCTGGAGGAGGTGGTCGTCGCCTCGGCGTGCGGTGAGGCCCCGCTCCTCGCCGGCCTCCCGGCTCTTCTGGCGCGTGCGGAAGCGGCCGCCTGACGGGTGACCAGCGCCTGCTCACGGCTGCCGCGGCCGGCGCCCCCACGCGGAGATCATCGGCGCCGTCGCGAGGTCGAGGAGGCCGGTCTCCACGTTCGCGAGATGGCGGTCGATCTCCTCGTCCGTGGCCAGCCCCGCCGCCGCCAGGCGGCCACGGATCTGCCGCACCGTCGCCGCCTCCAGGACCGTGCACGCCGGCGAGGTGACCGGGAAGTACGCGTCGGCCCGGACATCGTCGAGACCCGCCTCGCGCAGCAGCCGGGGCAGCGTCCTGCCGTACTCCAGATCCGCGCCGCGCCCGGCCATCAGCGACCGGAAGCCCGAGCGCAGCCGGTTGGCGAGCCGCTGCTCCGGCCCCGACTCGTCCGGGCACAGCAGCGGCTGCAAGCCCGGGTCCGCGTCCTCCAGCAGCAGCACGCCACCCGGCCGCAGCGCCCGGACCATCCGGCGCAGCGCCTCCGCGCGGTCGGTGACGTGCACCAGGACCAGCCGCGCGTGCACCAGGTCGAAACCGCCCTCCGGCGGCGGGTCGGCGGCCACGTCATGGGCCCGCACCTCGATCACCCCGCCGGCGACGCCCTCGGTCCAGGACACATCGATATCGGTGGCCACCACCGCCCCGTCCGGGCCGACCCGCTCGGCCAGACCGAGCGGCACGGACGGCCCGCCCGCACCGACCTCCCAGCACCGCATGCCGGGCCCGATGCCCAGCTGATCGACATGGCGGAACGTCACCGGGTCGAAGAGTGCGGAGAGCGCGCCGAAGCGGATGCCCGCCTCCGACTGCTGGTTGTCCAGGAGATAGCCGTGATCCGATTCGTGCTGAGCCATGGCGCAATTCTGACAGCCTGGCCGGAAAGGGCCGCATGGTCCTGGAAAAGGGTTCGACATGCCGGCGCGCGGGGCCGTGTGATGGCCCGGAGCGCCCGCCGCACGCAGTGGGCCGAGGACAGGGAACCGCCGTTGGCAGCCACGAGCGACCGCCCCGCGATCGACACCCCACTGGTCAGGCGGCTGGTCGACAGCCAGTTCCCGCAATGGGCCGGACTGCCGCTGGAACGGCTCGCCCAGACCGGTTCGGACCATGTGATCCACCGGCTCGGCCGCGAGCTCTCCGTACGGCTGCCGCGCTACGCCGGTGCGATCGGGCAGGCCCGCAAGGAGCTCACCTGGCTGCCCCGGCTCGCCCCGCACCTTCCGCTGACTGTCCCCGAGCCGGTCGCGGTGGGGCAGCCGGGCCTCGGATACCCGTGGCCCTGGGCGGTGACCCGCTGGCTGGACGGCGAGCCCGCCACCGTCGAGGCCCTGGGGGATTCGGAGGAGGCCGCCGTCGCGCTCGCCGGATTCCTGACGGCCCTGCACAGCTTCGAGCGCGGCGGGCTCCCGCTCACCCCCGACATCGACCGCAGCTCGGAGTCCCTGTACGGCCGGGACCACGCCACGCGCGCGGCGATCGCCGCGCTGGACGGGGTGTTCGACGCCGGGGCCATCACGAAGGTGTGGGACGCGGCACTGGACGCGCCCGCCTGGGACCGGCCCCCGGTCTGGGTGCACGGCGACTTCCACACCGGCAATCTGCTGACCCGCGACGGCCGGCTCAGCGCGGTCATCGACTTCGGCGGGTTCGGCCTCGGCGACCCGGCCTGCGACCTGATGATCGCCCACACCCTGCTGTCGGCGGGCAGCCGGGCCGCCTTCCGCGAAGCGCTCGGCCCGGACGACGCGACCTGGACACGGGGGCGCGGCTGGGCCCTGGCCACCGGGTTGAACGCCTACTCCTTCTACGGCGCCACCGACCCGCGCATCGCCGCGCAGACGACCCGGCAGATCCACGCGGCCCTCGCCGGATAGCGTTCCCGGACCCGGTCGACCGCGCGGAACACCGGCAGGCACACTGGGACCCGTGACGACACTGAGCAAGGGCGCCAACATGCCGGTGGCCGCATCCGCCGTCCGAGCCGTGCTGAGCTGGACGGCGGGGCCCGGCGTGCCCGACGTCGACGCCTCCGCGCTGGTGCTGGGCGTGGACGGCCGGGTCCGCTCGGACGGCGACTTCGTCTTCTACAACCAGCCCCGGCACGCCTCCGGGGCCGTCCGCCACCCCGGCAAACAGCCCGGCTCCGACACGCTGGAGGCCGACCTCGCCGCGCTGGGCCCCGAGGTGGAACGGGTCGCCCTGTGCGCCTCGGCGGACGGCGGCACCTTCGGCCAGGTGCCAGGTCTCCATCTGCGGCTGCTGGACGCCGTGTCCGGCGCGGAACTGGCCCGGTTCGACATGGCGGCCGGCCCGGAGACCGCCTTTGTGTGCGGGGAGCTCTACCGGCGGACCGGCGGCTGGAAGTTCCGGGCCGTGGGCCAGGGGTACGCGAGCGGGCTCGCCGGCCTGGCGACGGACTTCGGCATCACCGTGGACGAGCCCCGCACGACACCGGCGCCCGCCGCTCCCGGCGCGCCGCGCCTCGGCAAGGGCGAGGAGCAGCTGCCGGTCGACATGCGCAAACGGCTCTCACTGCGCAAGGAGCAGGTGGCCGTCAGCCTCGGCAAGCACGGCCTGGACCGGCTGACCGCCCGGGTGATCCTCGTCCTCGACGCCTCCGGATCGATGAGCACCCTCTACACACGCGGCACCGTCGCGGGTGTCACCGAGCGCATGGCGGCCGTCGCCGCCCAGCTGGACGACGACGGCGAGATGCAGGCGTGGACCTTCGCCTCGAACCCGGCCCGGCTCCCCGACCTGACCATCGGTGAACTGCCCGACTGGCTGCGGCTGCACGTGCGGGTCGGCCAGGTCGGCCTCTTCGGACGGAAGAGGCCCCCGAAGGGGCTGGTCCCCGGGCAGGTCGACATGCGCGCGGTCGGCATCCAGAACGAGGAGCAGAAGGTCATCGCCGAGGTCCGGGACTACGTGCGCGCCCACCCGGTGCCCGCGCCCACGCTCGTCCTGTTCTTCTCCGACGGCGGTGTGTACCGGAACGACGAGATCGAGCGCGAGCTGCGCGCGGCCGTCGAGGAACCCGTCTTCTGGCAGTTCATCGGCCTCGGCCGGGCACAGTACGGCGTGCTGGAGCGGTTCGACACCATGCCCGGCCGCCGGGTGGACAACGTCGGCTTCTTCGCCGTGGACGACATCGAGCAGGTCTCCGACCAGGAGCTGTACGACCGCCTCCTCTCGGAGTTCCCGTCCTGGCTGCGGGCCGCCCGGCAGGCCGGCATCCTGCGCTGAGCCGTACGGGTCATGAGCTGCCGGACGGCCGGGTTCCGGCACCTGCCGCCGGGGGCCCCGGGCTTACGGTGGCGGCCGGCCACCCCCGGCTCACGGAAGGCTCGTCCATGAAGATCACGGTCATCGGCGGTACCGGACTCATCGGCTCCCAGCTCGTGTCGAAGCTGCGCGAGGCCGGGCACACGGTGGAGCCCGCCTCCCTGTCGACCGGTGTCGACCTGCTCACCGGAAAGGGCCTCGGCGAGGCGCTCACCGGTGCGGAGACGGTCGTCAACGTCACCAACTCGCCCACCTTCGACGCGGCGTCCCCCGACTTCTTCCGCACGACCGTGGGGAACCTGCTGACGGCCGGCGAGCAGGCCGGTGTACGCCACCAGGTCGTGCTGTCCATCGTCGGAGTCGACCGGGTGCCCCAACTGGATTACTACCGGGCGAAGACGCTCCAGGAGGAGCTGCTGCGCAACGGGCCCACCGCGTACTCCATCGTGCGGGCCACGCAGTTCTTCGAGTTCATCGACGCGATCATGTCGTGGACCTCCGACGAGGACACCGTCCGGCTCCCCGCCACACGCCTCCAGCCCATCGCGACGGCCGACGTGGTCGCCGCCCTCGCGGACACCGCCACCGGCGCGCCGCTCAACGGGACGCTCGACGTGGCCGGGCCGGACCTGTATCCCCTCGACGAGCTCGGGCGCCTCACGCTGGCCGCCCGGGGCGACCGCCGCACCGTCGTCACGGACGACCGGGCGGGCATGTTCGCGGCCGTGGAGGGCGACATGCTGATCGCGGGCCCCGGGGCGCGCATCGCCACGACCTCGTACGACGAATGGCTCGCCGGGACCCGCTGAGACCGAAGGGCGGCCACACGGTGCGAGCCGAGCCCGCACCGTGTGGCCGCCCTCTGTCCGGCCGGTGTCTCAGGTGTTGTTGGCCAGAGCCAGCAGCCGGGTGGCGTCGCCGTTGAACCGGTCGCGGTCCACGGCTCCCGAAATGCCGCCCACCGAACCGGAGTCGGTGTACTGCCAGAACGTCCAGTACGGGAAGCCCGTGGGGATGGTCGGGCTCGCCGCGCTCGTCCAGTGCGCGGTGAACAGCGGACTGCGCGCCGACATGCCGCTCCAGCCGCCCGTGCACGAGTTCCACCAGCTCGCGCTGGTGTAGATGACGACGTCGCGGCCCGTCTTGGCCTTGTACGTGTTGTAGAAGTCGAGGATCCACGACTGCATGGCGGACGCCGACTTGCCGTAGCAGCCGCCTTCCAGGTCGAGCATCCCCGGAAGCGTCAGGTTGTCCCGCGACCACGCGCCACCGTGGCCGGCGAAGTAAGTGGCCTGGGCCGCTCCGCTGGACAGGTTGGGACGCGCGAAGTGGTACGCGCCCCGGATCACCTTCGCGTTGTAGGCGTTGAGGTAGTTGGCGTTGAAATTGGGGTCCTTGTACGTGGTGGACTCGGTGGCCTTGATGTAAGCGAACTTGATGCCCGCCGACTTCACCGACGACCAGTTGATCGAGCCCTGGTAGTGCGAGATGTCGATGCCGGGGAGCGTCGTCGCCTGGATGGAGGCGCTGCTCTCCGGAGTGAGATCGACGTGCCGGTTGTCCGGGGCGAACGTGTCGCCGTCGGCGAGGTAGCCGGCACCCATGTACCCGTCACCGAGGGGGATGGCCCCACTGGACGAAGCGGGCGGCTGCGGCGACGCCGAGGCCGGCACCGCGGTCACGGTGGGCACCGCCACCATGCCGAGGCCGACGGCCCCGAGGGCCACCAGCTTGCGGAGTGCGGGTCTGCGGCTGCGGATCGATAACACGGGAGCCTCCAGGGGTGAGCGGCACGAAGGGGGTCTACTCGCGTAGCACGTGGAGCGGTTCCGAGCGTAGCGGCGGGTGCGGGGGATGGCCTGTCACGGAGTGCGGGGGAGCCACTCAATTGACGAGGGCACGACACGAGTGACGCATGAACACCACTGAGTCGTAAAGGGTTTTGGATCGGCCTCTGTGGTCCAGTCCAGTGAAGAATCCGCCGAGCTGGGGCGACACCGCCAACCGGGTGAGAAGTTTCACTCCGCTGAAACCCCGGCGCGCGCCCGGCGCTCCCGGAGGCGGACACCGGGGCGCCCCGCCGCGAGCAGCGCGCCCGCCATGCTTCCCGGCCCGCACGGGCCCTCAGCCCCAACCCGCCTCGCGGAGACGGCATTCGACACCGGCCTACACTGCCCGGATGGAATCGGTCCCGCTGGACGCACTCGACCTGCGGCTCCTGCACGCCCTCCAACTCGACGGCCGGGCCCCCTTCAGCAGGATCGCCGCAGTGCTCGACGTCTCCGACCGCACCGTCGCCCGGCGCTTCGGCAAACTCCGGTCCGCCGGCATCGCACGCATCGCCGGAGTCACCAACAGCCACCGCCTCGGCCACGCCGAATGGCTCGTCCGGCTGCGCGTCCCGCCCGCCCGGAGCGCCGCCCTCGCCCGCGCCCTGGCCCACCGACCCGACACCGCCTGGGTGGCCGCACTGTCGAGCGGCACCGAGATCGGCTGCGTCTTCCGTGTCGCCGGGGAGGGCCCGGCGCCGCTCGCCGCGCTGGGCCGCCTGCCGTACGTGAGCCACGTCGAGGCACACCGGGTGCTGCGCCCGGTCATGGAACGGCGCTGGGCCGGCCGGAACCTGGCGCTGACCGACGACCAGATCGCCGCCCTCACGCCCGAGCCGGCCGTCGATGCCGAACCGGTGGAGCTGACCGACCTCGACCACCGGCTGCTGCCTGCCCTGGCCGCCGACGGCCGCGCGGCCTACCCGGACCTGGCCCGGCGGATCGGCTGGTCGGAATCCGCCGTACGCCGGCGGCTGCACGAACTGCGCCGCATGGGCGTGCTCCAGCTCGACGTCGAGATCGACTCGGCCCTCTTCGGCTTCTCCGTGCAGTGCATGCTGCGGCTCTCCGTCGCGCCCGGCAGCCTTGGCCAGGTGGCCCGGGACCTGGCGGAGGACGCCGAAGCCGCCTTCGTCGGCACCATGACGGGCTCCCACAACCTGGTCGCCGTCGCCGTCTGCCGGGACGCATCGGCCCTCGACACGTACCTCACCGAGCGCGTCGGCACCCTCGGCGGCGTCGAACGCGTGGAATCCGCCCTGGTCACCGCCTACTTCAAGCGCGCCGCCCCGGAGGGCTGAGACCGGCCGCTCAGCGTTCCGGGGCCGTGCCCGTCAGCTCGGGCTCCAGACCCTCCGTCATATCGCTGCGCCCCAGACCGGATTCGGCGCGCCACGCCTCGAAGGCCCAGGCGGTCCACGCCACCACGGCGAGCCCCAGCAGCCAGCCGCCGACCACATCGCTGAACCAGTGGACCCCCAGGGCGACCCTGGTGAAGCCGACACCGAGCACCGACAGCACCGCCGCCGCCCAGCACACCATCCGGCCGCGCCGGGGCACCAGCGGCAGCAGGACCAGCAGGAGCACCGCGAACGTCGTCGTGGCGGTCATCGCATGCCCCGAAGGGAACGAGAAGCCGGGCGCTCGCGCCACCGGATCCTCCAGCGACGGCCTGGCCCGCTCGACCACCACCTTCACCAGGAGGCCCGTAAGACCCCCGGCCACCGCCGTGACGGCGGACCAGGCCGCCAGCCGCCAGGCCCGCCGGTACAGCAGCCAGCCGGTCAGCAGCGCGACCGCGCAGCGCAGCGTCAGCGGGTCCCAGACCCAGTCCGACAGGAAACGCAGCGCGCTCGTCCAGGCCGGGTGGTCCAGCGCCGCCCGGTGCAGCCGGCCGGCCGCACCCGAGTCCACCGCCCGCAACGGCCGCCAGTGCCCCTCCACGAGGACCAGCACCAGCGCGAACGGCACCGCCGACACCGCCGCGACGGCCGCAGCCCCGAGCAGGCGCATCCCGAACGCGCGGTCGGCGGCCCGGCGGCGGTGCTCCCGCAGCAGGCGTGTGGTGGCTCGTACAACCATTCATGCTCCCGGATCGTCTTGAATCGGCCCGGGCCGACGGGCGCGGGCAGCCTCCAGCTGCGCCGCGAAGGACAGCCCGAGGAACAGGGCTATGGAGGTCAGATACGCCCACAGCAGCAGCGACATGAAGGCGCTCAGGGGCCCGTAGACCGTGTCGAAGGAGCCGCTGAGGGAGAGGTACTGGCTCAGCAGATACGTCAGCGCCGTCCACAGCACCAGATAGAGGGCCGCGCCGAAGGCCAGCCAGGTGTAGCCGGGCTGGTTGCGGCGCGGGGAGCGCCGGAAGATCGCGCTCGCCGACATCAGGGCCAGCAGCAGACCGATCGGCCAGCGCAGCAGGTCCCAGGTGAACCGCGCGGTGTCACTGAGGTGGTACACCGTCGCGGCGGCCGTGACGAGGTCACCGCCGACGACCATCAGGATGAACCCGAGCCCCAGCGGGATGCCGGCCGTCAGCGACATCACCAGGCCCCGGAAATACTTCTGGTGGAAGGGGCGGTCGCGCTCGACCCCGTATATCCGGTTGGCCCCGCGCTCTATCTGGCACATTGCCGTCGTCACGTTGACCAGCGAGAAGAGCAGACCGAACCAGAGCGTGAGTTGCGACCCCTCACCGGCACGCCGGCGGCTGCGGTCGAGCGCGTCGTCCACCACCTCGGCGCTCGGCCCCGCCGCTATCCGATGGATCGTCAACTCCGCGAGCCTGCCCACGTTCTCGGTGTGCAG
This sequence comes from Streptomyces sp. NPDC097595, assembly GCF_044761525.1. NCBI lineage: Bacteria > Bacillati > Actinomycetota > Actinomycetes > Kitasatosporales > Streptomycetaceae > Streptomyces > Streptomyces sp. NPDC097595. Next base: position 51,718 of record NZ_JBIWCN010000014.1, read on the forward strand.
CGAGGCCGACAGGCCGACGAAGGCGATCACCAGGGGTATCACCGCGAGGACCGTCTGGAGCGCGAGCGCCCGCGAGTGGCTGAAACCGTCGGCGTAACGGAAGCGTACGAACGAGTCACGCACCAACGGCCAGCGCCCGTAGCGGCGCAGCGATGCCAGCGCCTCGTCCGCGGTCAGCTCGTCGCCCGTCATGTGACGGGTCTGCGGCACCCGCGTCGCCGTACCCATCACTCACCTCCGGACGGCAGGAGCACGGTCAGTGCCCCCGGACGCACCTCGGCCACCAGTCGGCGGCCCCGGTCGACCGGGTCGCCGTCCAGCTCCCTCGACTGCGCTGAGGCGAAACGGAGTTCGGCGCGGCGGAAGGTGAAGTACTCCACGGCTGTGTCCGCGGAACCGCCCGGCTTCGGACGCCCGCGCAGCACCGCCCCGACGGCGCGCAGCCAGCCGCCCGGGCCGTGCGGGTCGAACACCGCGAGATCCAGGAGCCCGTCGTCCGGCTCGGCGGACGGGACGAGTGTGGCCCCGCCCTGTACGTCCCCGATGTTGGCGAGCAGCACCATCCGCGCCGTACGACGGACCACCGGCCCGTCGTCCAGCTGGAACGACAGCGACATGCGCGGCGCCCGCAGACTCCTCAGCCCGGCCACCACATACGCGGGCCAGCCGATCGCGGCCTTCGCCGCACTGCCCGTGTTCTCCAGCATGGCGGCGTCCAGGCCCGCTCCGGACATCGCGGTGAAGTGGGTGGCGGGCAGGCCGTCGCCCTCGATCCGGCCGAGGTCGATCCGGCGCTCGGCGCCCGAAAGGGCGGCGGCCAGCGCGTCGACGGGCGCCACCGGCAGGCCCAGGTTCCGGGCGAGCAGATTGCCGGTGCCGCACGGGACCACGGCCAGCGGGACGCCGGTGCCGGCCAGCCGGTCGGCCGCCGCCCGGATCGTCCCGTCGCCGCCGCACACCACGACGAGCGACGCGCCCTCGCGCACCGCTTCCGCGGCCTGCCCGCCGCCGGGGTCGTCGGCGGTCGTCTCGACGAACTCCGCCGCGTGACGCCCGTGCTGCTCCAGGACGAGCCGCAAGGTCTCGCGCTGCACCTCGTCCGTCACCGTCGGGTTGACCACGACCACCGTGCGGCCGGGGATCTGCTCGGCATGCTCGGCGGCCGCCTCCTGGGCGATCTCCATCGCGTTCTTGGGGACCGGGGCCGGGCTCGTGCCCTCGGCCAGCAGGGCGCGGCCCGCGACCAGGAGGGACAGGGCGCCGTTCAGCATGCCGCCGAGCACGTCGGTGGGGTGGTGCATCCCCCGGTAGAGCCTGGCGAGCCCCACGAGGAGCGGGATGAGCAGCAGCAGCCCGGCCAGCACCTTGTTGCGTCGGGTGCGCCCGCCGGGAAGGAGGGCCAGCACGGCGAGACCCGCGTAGAGGGCCGTCGCCGCGCCGGTGTGCCCGGAGGTGTAGCTCGCCGTCGGCGGAGACGCGTCGAGCCGGTCCACATCGGGCCGGTCGCGGTCCACGCATATGGTGATGACCAGGAACACCAGGGACTGGAGCGAGACACCGACGGCCAGGAAGACGGCCTGCCGCCACTTCGGGAGCCGGGGGAGCACCACCAGGCCCAGGCAGACCAGAACGGTGATCGCGATGATGGTGAGGGTGTTGCCGGCCTCCGACGCGACGAACGACATATCGGTCAGGGGGCCGGTCCGCAGGCGCTCGAACCCCTCGTTGACCTCGTCCTCGACGCTCAGCGGCCAGATGGAGTGCGCGGGCCCGGTGATCAGGAGCCCGAGTCCCACCATCAGAGCGGCCTGGCAGACGGTGAGCGCGGCGAGGCGCAGCCCTGCCGTGCGGACACCGGTCCTCAGGGCGGGGGAGCGGCCCGGACCGGCGGGGGCACGGGGCTCCGTCGGCCGGACGGGTCTCTCCGGCTGAGTGGCAGACATGGGTTCCCCCCTGCTCGGCGGTGGGGAAGGCTTCTGCCTTCCGGTGCACGGCCGTCTGCCCCGTAATCCGCCGGGCAGGCATGGAACGAGCTGTGGCCATGAAATCGCAGGTGACCGGGTGTGACCGGAGGAGGTGCGGGTACGTGGAGCGGCGTCCGGAGAACGAGTAGCCGCGAACAGGAGGACGGTCATGGCGGTGCCGAAAACGGGTCTGCTGGTGCTGGACTGCGCCGAACCGCAGGAGCTGGCGGACTTCTACGCCGCCCTGCTGGGCGCCGAGGTCCGTCCCGGTGACGAGCTCGATGTGATCGAGGTGGTGGGCGCGGCCGGAATCCACCTCGCCCTACGCATGGACCACGGCTACGCACCGCCGAGCTGGCCGAGGCCCGACGATTCGCAACAGGCCCATCTGCGCATCCTGGTCGCCCGCGAGGACATGGACGAGGCGGAACGGGAAGCGGTCGGCCTCGGCGCACGTCCCCTGGACACGAAGGACAACGGCGGCGCACGCGACACCCGCCTCTACTCGGACCCCGCCGGACACCCCTTCACCCTGGCCGCGCGCGCCCAGCGCGTGTCGGCCGGCACTGATCGCACCTACCACGACTAGGAGTCCCCATGTCTTCCTCGATCGTCGAGACCGTCGATATCAAGGCCCCGGTCGCCGTGAGCTGGGCCCTGTGGAGCGATGTCGCCCGCTGGCCAGCCTTCCTGAGCCACGTCAATCGCGTCGACCCGCTGGACGCGCGCCGGTTCGCCTGGCAGCTCTCCCTCCCCGGTGCCGACAAGGAGTTCGTCGCCGAACTCACCGAGGTGATCCCGGAGAACCGGATCGCCTGGAAGACCATCGAGGGCGTTCACCACGCCGGGGTCGTCACCTTCCACCGGCTGGACGACGAGTCGAGCCGGGTGGCCCTCCAGATCGAGTACGAACCGCAGGGTTTCGTGGAGTATCTGGGCGCCCTCACCGGCCTGGACAAGGTGCTGGCCAATTACGACCTCGGCGAGTTCCAGAAGCTGGCCGAGCGGACCGCGCGGGGCGACTTCTGACGGTCTGGCCTGGGGCCTCGGGCCTCTGACGGCACCGCCCCGCCGGTTCGCGAACCGGCGGGGCGATGGTGCGACGTCACGCGTTACCCAGGGACGTGGACGGCGGCTCAGGCCATCTCCGGCTGCGGCTCCAGTTTCGGAACGGTGGCCGCCTTCGGCTCCCAGCGCCGGTCGATCCGTACGTACCCGTAGATCACCGAGCACATGGACAGGACGACCAGCGGTCCGAACACCCACGGGTGGTGGGCCATCTCCAGCGACAGATAGCGGTACGAGACCAGCAGCGCGGCGAAGACCACGGTGCCGTAGGCGACCAGGCCGGCGGCCGGCCGGTCCCAGCCGCGCTCCAGCGCGCGCATGCCCGTCTCGATGGTCAGCGTGAACACCACACCGGCGACGAGGTCGGCGCCGTAGTGGTAGCCGAAGCCCAGGGTCGCGGCGAGCGTGGCGAGGAGCCAGAAGGTACCGGCGTACCGGAGGAACTTCGGGCCCTTGCGGGAGTGGATGAAGATCGCGGTGGCCCATGCGGTGTGCAGGCTGGGCATGCAGTTGCGCGGGGTGATCCCGTCGAACGGCATGTGGTGCGGGGTGCCGATCGGCACGGCGGTTTCCGGCCACATGTCGGCCACCGCCCAGTGGCCGCCGTCGGAGCCGAACGCGAAGATCGGGCCGACCACCGGGAAGATCATGTAGATCGCCGGGCCGAGCAGGCCGATCACCAGGAAGGTGCGCACCAGGTGGTGGCCGGGGAAGCGGCGGTCCCTCGCCACGTTGCGCAGCTGGTACACCGCGACACAGACCGCGGCGACCGCCAGCTGCGCGTAGACGGCGTTGAGGAAGTGGGCGCCGGCCGAGCCGGTCGCGTCGACGAGGCGGCCCACCACCCAGGACGGGTTGCCGAGCGCGTGGTCGGCGTTGGCCATGTACTGGTCGAGCACCTCGGGGCGGGTCTTGGACGTGATGACCAGCCAGGTGTCACCGGTCTTCCGCCCCGCCACCAGCAGCAGACCCAGACCGACACCCTTCAGGAGCAGCATGCGCTCCTGGCCCGTGCGGCGGGTGAGGGCGATGACCGTGACACCCACGATCACCCACAGCGCACCGTTTCCGAAGGGATGACCCTCCTTGACCGGGGCGTCGGCCACCCACCTGATCAAGGCGATGACGACGTCGATCCCCACGGCCACACCGAGCGCGGTGAACCGCTGCCGCCAGGTGAGCACCACCATCATCAGGCCCATGCTGGCGTACAGCAGGAAGCCCGATTTCGGGGCGATCACGACTTCTTGGACCTGAGTGGTGACCGGCCCCGGCAGTCCGTAGTGGCGTGCGGCGATCTCCAGCGCGACGAGGAACGCGAGTGTCACCACCGCGGCCGCAGTCCATAGGATCGCTCGTGGCCGGCGCCATGCGGCGAAGGGTATTCGGCGGTTTATTCGCGAAAACACCCGCGATGCTCTAGATATCAATTCTCTGGCCGATGTCCTGGGTTTTGGTCAAATAGGTCGCTTTTCATGCCACATGGCATGGTGTGCGGGCGATGAGGGTGGTCGCCGGGGTGGGATCATGCTAGCCGAGGCGTTTCGACGGATATTTCGGTGGTCGTGTCCGCGTTCGAAAGCGGTGTCCCGAATGCGGTGTAGCCCGCCACGACGGGCGGGCTACGGTGCTCCCTTCGGGAGCGGGGTGTGCGGGCGGGACGGTCAGGACAGCGTGCAGCTCACGGTCGGCACGGCTCCGGCGGCCGGTGTGCCCTGGAAACCGAAGGCGGTGTGCGCCCCCGCCGCGAGGCCGCCGTTGTAGTCGGTGCTCGTGACGGTGACGGAAGCGCCGCTCTGTGTATAGGACGCGTTCCACATGTTGGTGATCTTCTGGCTGCCGCCGTAGGTCCAGGTCAGCTTCCACGAGGTGGCCGGTGCCGTACCCGTGTTGGTCACGGTGACGTCCACCCCGAAGCCGCTGCCCCAGTCCCCGTTCACCGTGTAGGCCGCCTTGCAGCCGGTGTTGCCGCCGGAGCCCGTGGTGGTGGCGGTGACGGACGCGGAGGGCGCGGAGGTGTTGCCCGCCGCGTCGCGGGCCCGGACGGTGTACGTGTACGAGGTGCCGGACGTCACACCGGTGTCGGTGAACGTGGTGCCGGTGGCCGTGCCGGCCTTGGTGGAGCCCCGGTACACGTCGTAGCCGGTGACCCCGGTGTCGTCGGACGCGGCCTTCCACGACAGGGAGACGGAGGTGCCGGTGGTCCCGGTGACGGTGAGGCCCGTCGGGGCCGTGGGCGCCTGGGTGTCGCCACCGCCGCCGCTGCCGCCTCCGTTGCCGAAGTCGGGCGCCTTGATGCTCGCGAGGTAGCCGTCCTTCACGGTGTCGACCGAGGTCCAGTCGTCCTTCAGGATGCCACCGGTGTCGCCGGAGTTCGGGTTCCAGGACCAGAAGGTCCACGAGAAGCTGTCGCCCCCGTACTGGCTGGTGGGCCGCAGATAGTCGGCCAGGGCCTTCAGCCACTTCTGGTCGGTGGTGGACTGCAGCGTCGTACCGAACTCGCCGACCCACACCGGGGCGATGTTCTGCTTGAAGATGTAGCCCCAGTACTTGTCCCAGACGCCGGGCATGTTGGCCGGGAACGAGGCGTCGGTGAACCAGGGCTGCTGGGCGACGCTGGTGGCGTAGTCGTGCGCCGAGTACACCACCTTGTGCGGCACGCTCAGCTCCACCGGGTACTTCCCGACGCCCATGAGGTTGCCGCCCCACCAGCCGGACACCCCGTCGACGGTCTGCACGCCCTCCACGAAGATCAGCAGGTCCGGGTTGGCGGCCAGTACGGCGTTCCCGCCGCGCTGCGCCGCGAGCCGCCAGTCCTTCGTGGTGTCGCCGCAGCCCCAGCAGGCGGGGTCGTGGGGCTCGTTGTGCAGGTCGATGCCGACCACCGCGTCGTTGCCCGCGTACCGGGCGGCCAGCGACTTGAGGTTGGCGAGCCAGGTGGACTCGGGGACGGCCGAGGTGTACCAGAGCGCGGACTGGCCCGCCGAGTCCGGGCGGTGCCGGTCCAGGATGACCTTCATGCCGACGCTGCCGGCGTGGTCCACGATGCGGTCCATCACCTGGAGCGAGTTCAGGCCCGCCAGGTCGGTGTTCATCCCGGCCGAGTAGTTGATGCTCGCCGGTGCGGTGCCGGTGAAGATGTCGTCGCTGTAGGGCAGCCGGATGGTGTTGTAGCCCAGCGACCGCATCTGGTCGATCATGCTCTTGTAGTCGCGGGACCAGAGCCCGTGCGGCACGTAGTTGGCGGTCTCGAAGCCGAACCAGTTGATGCCGGCGATGCGGACCGGCTGGTTGCTCGCGTCGAGGATCTGCCGCCCGCTGGTGTGCCAGTAGCCGGAGCCGGCGGCGGCCGCGCCGGTCGCGTCGGCCGATGCCGTGTGGGCGCCGGCGAGGGGCAGGAGCAGGGCCGCCGCGACGGCGGCGACGGTTCTGGCGGCTCTTCGGAAGGTACGGAGAGGGTGAAGCATGGTGCTGGTTCCTCTCTCGGAGGCGCGGTGCGGGGGACGAGTGTGGAGTGGGAGCGCTCCCATCTCGCGCAATAAAAGCGATAAAGCAATGAGCATGTCAATGGACGTGCGGCGTTCATATGTTGAACGCGGGGGAGGGGGTCGGTCCTAGGGCCTGTCGTCCTAGCAGTCGCACCCGGTCGCGTAGAGCGCGAGGAAGAGAGTCACCCCGGAGGCGAGTGCGAAGAAGCCCGTCGTGACGGCGGCGACACCTCGTCGCCGGGTGCCTTTTGGCCGGCCGTGCAGTGTCACCCAGGCGCCATGAGTGAAGGTGATGCCGGCGAGCGTCGCGCCCGCCACGGCCAGGCGGGGGTTGACTGCCCAAGCCAGGTAGGCCACCCAGAGGAGGGTGCCGAGCAGTAGGTAGGCGAGGAGGGTCAGGATCGTCTCGCCGACCATCTCCATGGCGAACTCCAGCAACTGCTCCCCGATGGCCTTCGCGACTCTTCGCGCACCCATGGCGGCCCCCTCTCTTGTGAGTTGCCCGGCTCACCCGGAAGGACTCGTGGGGTGTCGCGGGGGTTGCCCGGCCGCGAAATGGGCTGGACGCGCCACCTTTCACGCTGCAAGAATATGCCTCATGACGCATGATCATGCATTGCAAGCGAGCGGCCAGTTGACCTGGCCCACCGGCTTTCGCGGGTACACCGGCCACGGAGGGTTGCGCGACCACGGGGACGACATCTCGATCGTCGTCTCGGACCGGCCGGCGACCAGCGCCGCCGTGTTCACGCAGAGCCTCTTCGCCGGTCCGGCCGTGCTGCTCAGCCGCAGACACGCCGCAGGGCGCAGCCTCCGTGCCGTGACCACCCTGGCGCAGAACGCCAACGTCGCGACCGGGCGCCGGGGCGAGGAGAACGCCGCCGAAGTCGTCCGGCGCGTGGCCGGGATCCTCGACGTCCCCGACGGCGAAGTGCTCATCGGCTCCACGGGTGTCATCGGCCGCCCCCTGCCGATGTCCACCATCCTCCCGCACTTCGACAGGACCGCCGAGCGGGGCCTCGCGGCGTTCACGGCCGCGCCCCAGGACGTGGCCCGCGCGATGATGACCACCGACACCCGCCCCAAGACCGCCTCCCGCACCGTCGGGCAGGCGCGCATCGTGGGCGTGGCGAAGGGCGTCGGCATGCTGGAGCCCAACATGGCCACGATGCTGGCCTACGTGTTCACCGACGCCGCGCTGTCACCGGCCGACCTGGACGCCGCTCTGCGCGGAGCCGTGGACCGTACGTTCAACTGTCTGAGCGTCGACACCGACACCTCCACCTCCGACACCGTGGCCGTCATCGCCAACGGAGCGGCCGGACCGGTCGACCCCGCGCTGTTCGCCGAGGCGCTGGCCGGTCTCTGCCTGGACCTCACCCTGCAACTGGCGAGCGACGGTGAGGGCGCCACCAAGCTCCTGCGCGTCACCGTGGGCGGCGCCCGCGACCACGCGCAGGCCAAGCGCGTCGCCAAGAGCGTGGTGAACTCGCCCCTGGTCAAGACCGCCGTCCACGGCGCGGACCCCAACTGGGGGCGCGTCCTCATGGCCATCGGCAAGAACACCGACGACACCGACATCGTCCCGGCCCGTGTCACCGTGAAGTTCGGTGACACCGAGGTGTATCCCGAGGAGCCCGAGGCGGGCACCCTGGGCAGGCTCGTGGACCTCATGCGGCGGGACGAGGTGGACATCGCCGTCACGCTCGGCATCGGCGAGGGCGAAGCGACCGTCTACGGCTGCGACTTGTCCGCCGGCTACATCCGCGTCAACGCCGACTACACCACCTGACCGGCGGGTCCGTCGCCGTGGTGCACTCGCGCACCGCGGCGACGCGCCGGCTCACACCCGTACGAAGCACCCCACCAGCACCGCCAGTGAAACCACCAGCATGCCCAGGCAGTTCACCCAGAACGTCATGTTCAGCGCCCGTGCGCGGATGTGTGCGACGGCGGCCGCGAGGAAGTAGACCACGATCGCCGCGGTCGTCGTCATGGCCACACCGGGCACCCAGAAGCCGACGACGAGGCCCGCGACCGAGGCGGTCTTGGCGGTGGTCAGCACCCACCACCACTCGCGCGGAAGCAGTACGCCCTCCAGGCAGTCCACGATGAACTTCGGCGGGCGCAGCATCATCGCCGCGTCACCGGCCTGGATGACGAGCAGCACCACCACCGGCCATACGGGCGAGGGGAGTTCGAGGAGCGACATGGGTCAGTTCCCTTCCTGTGCGGCGACGAAGGCGGCGATGGTCCCGAGCCTCGCCGCCGTCTGCCGGGGTTCGGTCGTTCCGGCGGCGAGCAGCATCAGTTCGCCCAGATAGCCGGCGAACATCACCTGCGCCCCGAGCCGGGCGCGCGCCTCGTCCATCCCGCCGTTCACCATCGCGGCGGTCAGGTTGTCCTCGGAGAGCGCGCGGAGTGTGCCCAGGGCGGCGTTCTCCGGCCTGCCCCGGGCCAGGGTCCGGAAGTACGCGCGGGCCAGGTCGTCGTTCTCGGCGAACAGGGCCAGGAACGGGTCGAAGTAGTGCGCCAGATAGTCGACGGCGGGCGGTGCGGCCCCCGCCTCCTCCGGTGCGGGCGGGGCCGGGATCCGGTCGGCGATGGCCTGGTCGTACACCAGGCTCAGCAGCGACTCCTTGTCCCCGACCGCCATCACCGCACCCACCGAAACCCCGGCCTCCGCAGCGATCTGACGCACCGTCGCGCTCTGGAAACCCCGCTCGTGGAAGAGCCGGGCGGCAGCCTGGACGATGCGCGCCGCGGTCCGCCTCTTCTGCTCCGCACGGGTTGAGTGAACGTGTTCACCGAACATGTTCATAATGTACGAGGACGGCTCCGCGCACGCAAGAGCCCCGGCCCACGTGGTCGCGGACCGGGGCTCGGACGCCCCTGGTTACAGCTCGTCGCCGAACGCGTCGGCCAGCTCGCGGTACTCGGCCAGCGGCAGCCCCGTCCTGCCCTCGTCCGCCGTGACCACTTGGAGCGCCACGTGGTCCGCGCCCGCGTCCACGTACTCGCGCGTCCGCGCCTTCACCCGCTCGACGTCGCCCAGCGCGAAGAGGGCGTCCAGCAGACGGGCGCTGCCCCCGCCGTCGAAGTCGCCCTCCGTGAAGCCGAGGCGCAGCAGGTTCCCGGTGTAGTTGGGCAGCTTGAGGTACATCGCCAGCATCTCGCGCGCCGTGTCCCGGGCCCGGTCGAGATCGGTGTCGAGCACCACGGACAGCTCGGGCGCCAGCAGCGCGTCCGGGCCGAGCGCCTGCCGCGCCTCCGCCGTGTGCGCCGCGCTGACCAGGTAGGGGTGCGCGCCCAGCGACCGGTCGGACGCCAGCTTCAGCATCTTGGGGCCGAGCGCCGCCAGCAGCCGGTGCCGGGGGCCCACGGACGGGTCGGCGGCGTCCAGTGCGTCTAGGTAGGCCACCATCGCGCTGTAGGGCTTCGCGTACTGGGGGACCAGCGCGTCGTGGCTGACACCCAGGCCGAGGACGAAGCGTCCCCGGGCGCTCGCGTCGATCGCGGCGATCCGGGCCGCCACCTCCTCGGCGGTGTGGTCCCAGATGCTCAGGATCCCGGTCGCGACGGTGATGGTCCGGGTGGCGTCGACGAGCGCGGCGGCGTCGTCGGGCGTGGGGCTGCCGCCGAGCCACAGCGTGCCGTACCCGAGCGCTTCGATCTCGGCGGCTGCCTCCGCGATCGCCTTCTTCCCGTCGGCGTCCACCCGCGACGCGTGCAGGGCACCGCTCCAGATGCCGATCCGGCCGAACGTCTCACGCTTCTCAGAAGTCATGCCGGGGACAACAGCGCCCGGCCCGCACTATTCCCGCGCCTGCTGCGAACGGGTGGGCCGCCCCCGACACACCGTCAGCGGGCCATGTGCGGAGCCCATGTGGCTCAGTCGCCGCGTGTGCGGCGGCGGGGCCGGGGCAACTGGCGGATATTGGATGCTCTGCGGCTCCGCAGGACGCACCCGCCCGGACGAGGAGGTAGCTGCCGTGACGACCCCCGCCGCATCGGAGGGACCTGGAGACAGGGAACATCGCCCACCCGGGGGAGGGGGCCGAGGGCGCGATCAGCGCGACGAGGCGGCGGCGCCCGGCGACTCCGGACTCGGCACCGTCACCACCGCCGTACCGGCCAGACTCGACCGGCTGCCGTGGTCGCGCTGGCACTGGATGATCGTCATCGGCCTCGGCACGGTGTGGATTCTCGACGGCCTCGAAGTCACGACGGTCGGCAACATCGCGGGCCGCCTCTCGGAGGACGGATCCGGCCTGGACATCACGTCCGCCCAGGTCACCGGCCTCGCCGCGGCCCTCTATGTGGCGGGTGCCTGTACGGGGGCGCTGTTCTTCGGCTGGCTCACCGACCGCTACGGCCGCAAGAAGCTGTTCATGGTGACGCTCGCGGTCTACCTCGCCGCGACCGCCATGACGGGCCTGTCCTTCAGCGCCTGGTGGTTCTTCCTCTTCCGCTTCCTCACCGGCTTCGGCATCGGCGGCGAGTACGCGGCGATCAACTCGGCCATCGACGAGCTCATCCCCTCGAAGTACCGGGGCCGGGTCGACCTCATCATCAACGGCAGCTACTGGCTGGGCGCGGTCGGCGGCGCGCTCCTGTCGATCGTCATGCTGAACACGGACATCTTCCCCAAGGACCTCGGCTGGCGCCTCACCTTCGCGCTCGGCGTCGTCCTGGGCCTGGTGATCCTCCTCGTACGCCGGCACGTCCCGGAGAGCCCGCGATGGCAGTTCATCCACGGACACGGCGAAGAGGCCGACAAGCTCGTCGACTCCGTCGAGCGGGAGGTCGAGGCGGAGAAGCACGAGAAGCTGCCGCCGCCGGCCGGAGAGATCACCATCCACCAGCGCAAGAGCATCGGCTTCGGGCTCATCGCCAAGACCGTCTTCCACAGCTACCCCAAGCGCGCGGTGCTCGGCCTCTCCCTCTTCATCGGGCAGGCGTTCCTCTACAACGCCATCACCTTCGGGTTCGGCGCGATCCTCACGACGTTCTACGACGTGCAGAGCGGGCACACCGGCTACTACTTCGCGGTCATCGCGGCGGGCAACTTCGTCGGCCCGCTCGTGCTGGGCAAGCTGTTCGACACCATCGGGCGGCGCGTCATGATCGCCTCCACGTACATCCTGCCGGGCATCCTGCTCTTCATCACGGCCTGGCTGTTCGACCGGGGCTCGCTGACGGCCAACACCCTCACCGCGTGCTGGTGCGTGGTGCTGTTCTTCGCGTCGGCCGGTGCGAGCAGCGCGTACCTCACGGTCTCCGAGGTCTTCCCCATGGAGACCAGGGCGATGGCCATCGCCTTCTTCTACGCGATCGGCACGGCGGCCGGCGGGATCAGCGGCCCCCTGATCTTCGCCGACCTCACCGAGTCGGGCATCCCCGGCGACACCGCCCTCGCCTTCTCCATCGGCGCCGGCCTGATGTGCGCGGCCGGCCTGGTCGCCGCCTTCCTCGCGGTCGACGCGGAGCAGCGCTCCCTGGAGGACATCGCCAAGCCGCTGTCGCAGACCTCGTAACGCCCCCGGGCGCACCCCTCAGGCCGGACCCGGCGTCGCGGACGCGGGTCCGGCCAGTCCGTGCAGCAGCAGCCGGGCCAGCGTGTCGATGATCTCGTCGTCGGAGACCTCCGGCCGCCCGGGCCCCGCCGTCGTCACCGCGAACGCGAGCTGCGAGACCATCGCCCCCATGGCGGCGGCCACGACGGCCGGGTCGCCCGGAAGCCGGTGCCCCCGGTCGCGCAGCCAGGCCAGGTGCTCACGGAAGATGCCGGTGTCCCCGGCCAGGCTCGCCCAGGCGCGGCCTTCGCTCGGCGGCCCCGCGAAGGTGGTCTGCATCATCGCCACGATCACCGGGAGATGGTCGCGGATGACCCCCCAGGTGACCGCCAGATGCGCCCGCAGCTGCGCCGGGTCCGTCAGGTCGTGGTCGGCCGGATGCTCCTGCGCCCCCATCTCCGCGTGCAACTGCGCGTTCAGATCCCCCACCAACGCTTTGAGCAGGGCTTCCTTGTCCGCGAAATGCGCGTAGAAGGAGCCGGTGGCGCGCCCGGCCTCACGGGTGATGTCGGTGATCTTCGTATCGAGGTAGCCGCGCTCGGCGAACAGCCGGCGCGCCGCCTCCTTCAGCGCCGCCGCGGTCTCGGCGGCCTTCTCCTGGCGAACGCCCATCGGACGGTGGCTCCTTGTCGCGCTTGACGTGCGGTCGGGTGCCCATCATAGTGAACCCGAGTTCGATGAATTGAGATTCACTGAATATGGATTCAGGGGGCTGATGTGAACGTCATCGTCGTCGGTGGGGGAGTGGCCGGAATGGCGAGCGCCATCGCGTTGCGGCGGCTCGGTGTGGAGGTCGCGGTCTACGAGGCGTACGCCGAACCGGCGGGCCGGGTCGGCTCGTTCCTCAGCCTCGCGTCCAACGGGCTACGGGTGCTGCGCGCCCTCGGTGTCCTGGAACAGGTGCGGCGCGCGGGCTTCGACGTGCCGCGCCAGCGCATGTGGGCCGGGTCCGGCAAGCTGCTCGGGGACGTACCCAGGGGGCGGCTCGGCGGCGACGACCTGCACAGCGTGACGCTGATGCGCGGCGCCCTGGTCGAGACGCTCCGCGCGGAGGCGCTGGCCGCCGGGGCGCGCCTCGTCACCGGCGAACGCCTGGTGGACGCCGTCGCGACGGACACCGGTGTACGCGCGGTCTTCGCGAGCGGCCGCACGGCCGAGGCGTCCCTGCTCATCGGTGCGGACGGCATCCACTCGGTGACCCGCACCCTGCTCGACCCGCACGCGCCCACGCCCGCGTACTCCGGGCTGTACAGCGTCTCCGGAGTCTCCGAAGGCCTGCCCGTCGAACCCGGCGTCTTCCACATGACGTTCGCCCGCAACGGCGCCTTCCTCCACCTCGCGGCCCCGGACGGCAGGGTCTGGTGGTCGGCCCAGGTCGCGAGTCCCGGGGAGCCGGATCTCGGCCGCACCGACGAGGCATGGCTCACTCATCTCGCCGGTCTCTTCCGGCACGAACGGGTGCCGTCCGCCGTCCTCGCCGCCACCACCGCACTGCACCGGCCCACCCTGACGCACACTCTGGACGCGGTGACGGTCCGTCACAACGACCGCACCGTGCTGCTCGGTGACGCCGACCACCCCGTGGGCGCCGGCCAGGGTGCCTCGATGGCGCTGGAGGACGCCCTCGTGCTCGCGCGCTCGCTCGGCACGGAGACCTCCGTACCGGCCGCGCTCGCGGCGTACGACGCGGCCCGCTCGGACCGGCTCGCCCGGATGGCCAGGGCGGCTGCGGGCAACCGCGACTCCAAGACGGCGGGCCCGTTGGGCCGTTGGGCGCGGGAGCTGATGATGCCGGTCGGTATCCGCCTCCTCCACGAGAGAGCCATGGCCTGGCTCTACACGTACGACTGCGGCGAACTCCCCGCCGCGCGGGCGGGCGCACTGCGGGACTGAGCTACGGAGGGACGGCCCCGGGCCCGGAAACCGGATGCGGTCCGGCCGCGCGATGGCCGCGGGCCCGCCGTTCACCGACGCCCGCTCCCTGCTCGGGCGCGACGGGCGGGGTGACGCGGTGGCGGCGGTGACGGTGTGGTCCGCCGGTCCGGGCCGGCTGAGGGCGGACGCCGCCCGCTGATCATGGACGGCGCTGTTCGGGGCACATGGCGGGCGACGACATTCGCGACCCGCCGAAGGAGACGCCGGTGCCGATACGCAGAACGAGAGGCGCCACACCCAGCCCCCGCGCCACGGGCGCGCTGCGGAGCCCCCTGCTCACCCTCGCCCTCGCCGGTGCCCTGATCGGCGCCGCGATCCTGCTGTTCGTCCGCTTCGCGCACTGGGCCGGCACCCATCCGGTCCTCGCCGTGCTGCTGGCGCTGCTCGCCCTGCCCGTGCTCTACGTCCTGTTCCGGGCCATGCCCCGCGCCCGTGAGCTCCGCCGGGCGGCCCGCGCGGGCATGGGCCCGCCGCCGCAGGAGATGATCCCCGGTCCTCCGCCCGTCTCCGATGTCCTGCCCGCCCCCACCGGGGTGCGGGACGGCCTCACCGCCGTCATGCCGCCACCGGTGCCGGACTTCGCCGCCCTCGATCCCGACGGTTTCGAGGCCGCCGTGGCCGATCTGTGCGAGCGCGACGGCTGCCGTGAGGTCGAAGTGGTGGGCGGAGCAGGCGACTTGGGCGCCGATGTCCTCGCCACGGCCCCGGACGGCCGCCGCGTCGTCGTGCAGTGCAAGCAGTACAGCCCCGAGCACAAGGTGGGCTCCCAGGACCTCCAGCGCTTCGGCGGCACCTGCTGGACGGTCCACGGCGCCCAGCTCGCCGCCGTGGTGACGACCAGCGAATTCACCGCGCCCGCCCTGGAGTACGCGGAGGCGTGCGGCATCCGCTGCGTGGACGGCACCGCACTCGCGGCCTGGGCGGAGGGCTCGGGCGCGGCCCCCTGGGGCCCGGCGATGCTGGACACGGCCTGAGAGGACCTGCCGGAGCCTGGGCGCCGGTCCGGCCCACCCCTTGGGCTCGCCCCCCACAGGGGCTCAAGGGGGAGGAACTGGCCATGAAGGCTGCGGAGTTGGCAGCTGCGGCGGTACGGGTGATGGCCGGGGGCGAGTCGGCCGCGAGCGGCCGCAAGTCCGCCGTCCAGGAGCCGGTGTGGGGCCGACTCGGCCGCAGCGACCTCGGGGCGTCCGCGCTGAGACGGCTGCACGAGCAGCCCGGCGAGGGCTCGGCGGCCATCGTGGTCTCCGTGCTCGCCGACGACCTGCGTGCCGACGCCGACTTACGGGCGCGGCTCGACGCGGCACTCCCCGTGGCCGCCGCGCTGTGCGGCATGGCGGTCCCGGCGGTCGTCTACACCCTGGTCGCCGGCCGCTGGATCGCCCGGCCCGGCGAGGCCGCCGTCCCGTCGCCGTTCCTCACCGCCACCGGCACGCGCATCGGCGACACCCTCACCCTGGGCGGCCTGGGCGCGCCCGTCACCGTATGGATCGTCGGCGAGGTCCTGGACCCGCGCAACGACGGCATGCAGGTCTTCACCGACGCCGCGACGCTCAAGGCGGCCCACCCGGACCTGACGGAGACCAGCCACCACACCGCGGTCGCCCGGGGCACCGACGTGCACACCTACGCCGAAGCGCTCGACAAGCCCCTGAAGCCGCTGGGCGCCACGGCCAGGGCGGGCGGGCTCGGCGCGGGCGGCGACATGGTCGCCACGCTCGACGCCCTGTCCGCGATCCTCACGCTGATGCTCGTCGCCGTCGCCGCGCTCGGCGTGCTGTTGCCCGCGGGCTGGGCCGCCAGGACCCGTACGGCGGTGGCTCTGCGGACGGAGTAGACGGAACGCCCGGCCGTACGGGAGGCTCCGGGTGTGATCGAGCGAGAAGCGGCGGTGCGCCTCGTCGAGGAGCAGTTGGCGCGCGAGCACCGCGAGTGGCTGGCCAAGGGCGTGGAACAGCCGGCCGTGGCCGTGGCCGACGTCGAGGAACACGAGCTGGTGTGGATCGTGCACTGGCAGTCCGTGACGTACCTGCGGACCGCATCCTTCAGGGACATGCTGATCGGCATCGGGCCGTACCTGGTCGACCGCGTCGACGGGGGCCTGCACCGGATCGGCGCCGTCTCGGCGGTGTCCGGCGCGTGGGAGGACGACTATCGCGGCCGGATCCGTGGCCTGCCCGTACGGACGGCGGTGGACGACCTCCACGATGCCGTACGGGCGGCCGCCGCCGAGCACGGACGGCTGCACGCGGTGCGGATACTGCGCCGGAAGCTGCCGGGCATGTCGCCCTCGGCGGCGGCCAACTACGCGCGCACCCTGCTGGACGGCGAGCCGCCCGCGCATCTCGTGGCCGCCGCGACGGCGGAGCTGGTGGAACCCATCAACCCGGTCGAGATGGTGGAGACCGTCCGCCCGGGCCGCGCGCCTCAGTAGGCGCGTTCACGCCGCCGGTCCAGGTGCCGGATCACCGGGGTCGCCGTCGCACCGTGCAGGAGTACGGAGACCAGGACCGTGAACGCCGTGACCGCCCACAGCTCGTCGGCGTACCGCGTGAAGGGGCCTTCGCCGAGCGCGTACGCCAGGTAGAAGAGCGAGCCGATGCCCCGTATGCCGAACAGGGCCGTGACCGCGCGCTCGCGCGGCTCGGCCGGAAAGCCCAGCTGCGCGGCGGCGCCGGCCGCCGGGCGGATCACCAGGATGAGGGCGAGGCCGAGGAGCGCCCCCTGCCACGGGAGGTCCGCGAGGCCGGTCGCGACCAGATAGCCGCCCAGCAGGAACAGCAGCGCGGCGGTGAGCAGGCGCTCGATCTGCTCGCTGAAGCCGTGCAGCACCTGGTGGTAGCCGTGGCTGCGCTCGGCGCCCCGTATCGTGCACGCCGCGACGAACACCGCGAGGAATCCGTAGCCGTGGAGCAGCTCGGTCAGCCCGTACGCGGTGAACGTGGCCCCGAGCGCGGTGAAGCCCTCCATCTGCTGCGAGAGACGGGCGTGCCGGGAGCGGAAGAACAGCCTGCCCAGCAGCCGGCCCACGGCCACCCCCGCGACCAGTCCGACCGCCGCCCGCACCAGCACATCGGCCAGCAGCCAGTGGCCGACCCACCCCGCCGACCAGCCGCCGCCCGCAGCAGCCAGCGCCACGGCGGCCAGCACGAACGGCATCGCGAGCCCGTCGTTGAGACCGGCCTCGGAGGTCAGCGTGAACCGGACCTCCTCCTCGTCCTCCTCGTCGTCCCCGCTCGTCGGCTCCCCGACCCGCACCTCCGCCGCCAGCACCGGATCGGTCGGCGCCAGCGCACCGGCCAGGAGCAGGGCCACGGCCGGCGGCCAGCCCATGAGCCACACGCCGAGCAGCGCCACACCGCCGACGGTCAGCGGCAGGGCCAGTCCCAGGAACCGCCAGGCCCCCGCCCAGGCACGCCATCCGAAGGGCCGGTCGATCGCGAGCCCGGCCCCCATCAGCGAGACGATCACGCAGACTTCCGTCACATGCTCGACCCACACCCGGTCCCGTACGGGATCTACGACGGGCACACCGAGCGGCAGCAGGGCGATAGCCGCACCCGCCACCAGGAACACCATGGGCAGGGAGAACGGCCGCCGACGGACCAGCGGAGGAAGGGCGGCGGCCATCAGGATGCCGACCCCCGCCGCCGTGTATATGCCGTGCACCAACGTCATCCGGTACCGCGTCCTCCATCGGGTCGGCCGCGGCCGGCCGTGCTGGCCTCGTATGCGGCGGGAGGAATCCCGCGTACCCGGCGGCCCGGCTCCCATACCCCCGGATGCATGGGCGCGGGCGCCAGGGCAACGTGAGGGACATGACGACGAAGCTCGGTGCCTTTGTTCTCGGTACGCCCGACCCCGCCGCCCTGGCCGATTTCTACCGCGCCCTCCTGGGCTGGGAGGAGGCCGAACGGGACCCCGGATGGGTCCGGCTGAGGGCTCCCGGCCAGGAGCGTCCCGGCCTCAGCTTCCAGCTCGAAGCGGACCACACCCCTCCGGTGTGGCCGCAGCTCCCGGGCACCCAGCAGATGCAGGCGCACCTGGACCTGGAGGTGGACGACCTGGAGGCGGAGACCCAGCGGGCGTGTGCCCTGGGCGCGAAGCTGGAGGAGCTCCAGCCCCAGCACGACGTACGGGTCCTGCGCGACCCCCATGGCCACCCGTTCTGCCTGTTCCTCCCGGGGGCCTGACGCTCCCGGCGGCCCCAGGCCGTTGCACGCCTGCCGCCGGCGGCCCGGATCTTCCGGGACGCCGGCGGCAGGCTTCTCGTGCGGGGCGCGTCTCAGACGGGGACGGCCCCCGAGTGGTCGGCCCGGTCGGCCTCCGCGGCGGGGGCGCCGCGGCTCAGCAGGGCGTCGGCGGTGCTCAGGGCCTCGCGCACGTCACTGACGCCCGTCATGACGCACAGGGTGTACGCGGTGTCCTCCCGCTGCCGGATGGTGTCCGGGGTGGAACGGCGCTCGTCCTCGATCACCGCGTCGGCATAACGGGACAGCGCGGCACGCAGATCTGCGGGCGTGGGAAGCAGCACAGCCAACTCCTCCTACTGAACTGACCCTCCCGAGCCGGTGGAGGCCGGGGCAGGGGCGTCGCTCACGACGATCATCGGATTCCCCGTCATACGCAGACCATTCCAACCGTTTTCGGCCGAAGAAGAATTCCCGCGCCGCCATTGACAACGCCGCTGCGGGGCACACGTGCCTCATGGCCGGGGCGGCCGCCCTGCGGATGTGGACACCCAGCCCCGCACGGCAGGCCCCCCGGTCATCTGTCCTTCCCCGTGCGGGTGGCCGAAGCGTGCCAGGCAGTGCCACACCTTCTTGACCGCCTGCGGATCGAAACGCCCCGTTCGCGCCGCCTCCCCGACGACACGGGGGTCGAGGACGCCGTCCACCGCGATGGCCGCGCCCAGCTCCACGTACTCCTGCCCCCGGTAGCCGGGATGCCGGCGCAACTCGTCCACCGTGAGCCGGAACCCGGGGTGCCACTCCACCGGGCAGCCCAGGCGCCCCGCGGCCGCCTCCACATCGGTGCCCCGGTAGCAGGGGTCCAGGACCAGCGCCTCCACATCGCGGTCCGGGCGGACCGGCCCGTGCACCTGCGCTTCGATGTAGTCGTCGAGCACATCCTGCTCATCGGCCAGCGCGAGGGCGATCAGGCCCATGCGCGCGGCGACCCCGAAGTCCGTGGGTTCGAGGAAGCTGTCCGGATAGCAGAAGGTCGTACGCTCCAACGCCCCGGCGCCCAGCCGGAAGTGCCCGGAGCCGAACCTCGGCGCCCCGCCGACCGCGTACCGGCGGAAGTTCAACGCCCCGTAGACGGGCCGATCCCCGGCCGGTGCGCCGTCGTAGGCGCCGCCGAAGATCCTGCTCTCCCAGCGCCACCGGTCGCCGCCCGGACGGGCCGTGAGACCGCCGTTGCTCGTGCCGGTCACGAACTGCGAGGAGTAGACACCGGTCCCGGCCATCGCCTCCAGTATCGGCCTGCCGTCCAGCAGCCGGTCCGGGTGGAAGTTGAGGGTCACGCGCAGGGCCGGGTCCGCCGCGGGACCCGAGGACAGCGCCGTGACATGGGCGAGGGCACGCCGCTGGGGCGTGGGGAAGGAAGGCGAGCTCATCGGCACAGTCTTCCCGCAAGCGGCCGACGGGCGCACGGAGTTATACACCGCTCGGCTGGCGGCGGGGTGCCGGGCCGCTATGGTTTCTCCGCCGCGCAACACGACCGACCGGGGGCTTCGTGAGTCTGACCGCACAGATACTGCCGCTCGCGGGCGTCGCCCTGGGCGCCGTCACCTCGTTCCTGGTGACCAGCGCCAACGAGCGTACGAGATGGCGCAGACAGCAGGCCGTCCGGTGGGACGAACCCCGGCTCACCGCCTACGCCGAATACGCCCACGCGGTCAAGGAACTGGCCGCGCGCTACCAGATGCTCGCCGCCGGCCGGGGACTCACGACCGGCCCCATCCCCGCGGAGGCCACACCCGAGGTCCTGGCCGAGATCGGACAGCTGGAGTCACGGCGCTCCGCGCTCTCGGAGACGCTCGGCCTGCTCGGCGAGACCGAGGCGAACACCGCGTCCAAGTCCGTGGACCACTGCCTGTGGCGGCTTGAGGCCCTGGCCCGGGGCGTCGAGACCGTGGTCGGACAGGACTGGGACCAGGCGTACCGGCAGTTCCGGCAGGCGCGCGACCGTTTCGTCGACCGCGCGCGGGCCAGCCTCGGTGTGCCGGGGGCCGCTGCCCGCGCCGTGCCCTGGCCGGACGACTGGCGGCCCTCCGCCGGCTGAGCGGCACCGGCGCGTCGTGCGCTACCTTCCTGGGGATATGGACGACGAGGCCGAGGCACCCTTCATCGACCCGGAGTCGGACTACCCGTGCTGCTGGTTCTGCCCCGCACTGCGGCTGCCGCGCACCGGTTTCCTCGTCGCGGACCGGCCCAGCCGGGACTGGCCCTTCGACGCGGCGGACGGATTCCGGTACACCGTGGACACCCGGACCCCGGTCTGCGTGCACCCCGGCCGCGTCGGCCTGCCGGCAGAGCTCACCGCCCGCACCTACGTGGACCCGCCGCCGGACCCCGAGCGGGACGAGCCGGACGGGCGGGGGCGCCGGTGGCGGCGGCCCGGCTACCGGGCCGCACCGGCACGTCGGTAGCCTTTGGCGCCATGAGACGCGTCTGGCTGCTCCCGATCCTGTTCCTGGCCTCCGGTGCGGTCGGCGCTGCCGGGCTGTTCGTCTGGGGGAGCACCCGCCAAGCCGTCATCATCCTGCTGGCCTTCACCCTGTGCGCGGCCCTGAACTCTCCCCTGGTCTTCCCGAGGTCGGTCAGCTCGGCGGAGGCCCGGCGCCGCAGCGCGGCCGACGGCCGGCCGATCGTTTTCTGGCGGCCCGGCTGCGCGTACTGCCTGCGGCTGCGGTTCCGGCTGCGCCGGCACGCCCGCCGGCTGCACTGGGTCGACATCTGGCGCGACCCCGAGGCCGCCGCCCTGGTGCGCGCGGTCAACGACGGCAACGAGACCGTGCCGACCGTCTTCGTGGCGGGGCAGCCCCACACCAACCCGGACCCGGCCTGGGTGCGCGCCCAGCTCGCCCGGCCCTGATCGGCAAGAAGACACGCCCTAGTTCTCCACACGCAGCCCCAGCCGGTCCGCCACCGTCCCCAGGGCCGTGCCCAGCGGGAGCCCGATCCGGGCGACGGCCTGGCCGTCGCCCCGGGTCGGTTCCCGGTTGACGATGAGCACCGGCTTCCCGGCCTGCGCCGCCTGCCGGACGAAGCGGAGCCCGGACATCACCGTGAGCGAGGACCCCAGAACGAGCAGCGAGGACGCTGTACGGACCAGCTCGCGGCAGTGCTCGACCCGCGCCGGGGGCACCGACTCGCCGAAGAACACGACATCCGGCTTGAGGATGCCGCCGCAGACCTCGCACGGCACCACCCGGAAGTCCCCGACCTGCTCGTCGGTGAGATCGGCGTCGCCGTCCGGATTGACACCGGCGGCCACCGGCTGGAACCCGGGGTTCGCCTCTTCGAGCCGCCGGGCGACCTCGCGGCGCGCGACGAACGTTCCGCAGGTCAGGCAGACGACCCGGTCCAGGCCCCCGTGGAGCTCCACCACGTCCTCGCTGCCGGCGGCCTGGTGCAGGCCGTCCACGTTCTGGGTGATCACGCCGGCGAGCGCGCCACCGCTCCCGAACGCGGCGACCGCCCGGTGACCGGCGTTCGGAAGGGCCCGCCGGAACGTCTTCCAGCCGAGGTGGCTGCGCGCCCAGTACCGCTGCCGGGGCCGGGTGCCGGACGTGAAGTCCTGGTACGTCATCGGGGTGTGCCGGCTCAGGCTGCCGCCCTCGCCCCGGTAATCCGGGATGCCGGACTCCGTCGAGATACCGGCCCCGCTCAGCACCAGCACACCGCCCCGGCCGAGCGCTTCGACGACGGGTTCCAGGTCGGTGGTGGCCGGGGGCAGCCCCGCGGTGGGGGTCCAGCTCAGAGTGGGGCGCATGCGCATGCGTCCAGGGTACGGAACCGGCCACCCACCGCCCCCGGCGTCAGGACAGCAGCTCGATGTACCCGTCGGTGCCGTGGACACGGATGCGCTGCCCGTCCCGGATGCGCCGCGTGGCGTGCTCGACGCCCACGACAGCCGGAAGACCGTACTCCCGGGCGATCACCGCGCCATGCGTCATCAGCCCGCCCACCTCGGTCACCAGCCCCGCGATCCCGACGAACAGCGGTGACCAGCTGGGGTCCGTGAAGGTGGTGACCAGGATGTCGCCCGCTTCGAGGTCCGCCTCGCCCACGTCCAGGATCACGCGGGCCCTCCCCTCGACGGTCCCGGCGGAGACCGGCAGCCCGTTCAGCGCGCCCTCCGGCACGTCGTCGCGCCGGTACGCCCCGTTCACCGCCTCGCCGTCCGAGGTGAGCACCCGGGGCGGGGTGAGCGCGCTGTACGCCCGGAACTCCTCCTTGCGCCCCCGGATCAGCTCCTGGTCCACCGCCCCGGAGCGCACGGCGTCACCGAACTCCTCCAGGGTGAGGTGGAAGGCGTCCTCCCGGTCGGCCAGCACCCCGGCATCGATCAGGCTGTCGGCCTCCCGCACGAGGGCCTGCTTGTAAACGAAGTAGCGCTGGATGATCCCGTACTTCGGGTACTCGCGGTAGCCGATGAAGGTGCGGACCCGGTCGATCATCGCCTTGGTCTCGTCGGCCTTCCGGTCCCCGTCCGGAAGGGCCCGCAGCCGTGCGAGCACGTCCCGCTCCTTCGCCAGGGCCTTCTGCCGCCCCTCCTCGAAGCGCCGCGCGGCCGTGCCCGGTCCGAAGAGCCGTACGTTGTCGAGGATCACCGGCAGCAGCGCGGTGGGGCGCTCGCTCCAGCGCGGCCGGGTGATGTCGATCTCGCCGACGCACCGCATGCCGTACCGGTCGAGATACGCCTCGATGGCCGCGCGTGCCTCCGCCCCGCCCGAGACCTTCTCCAGGCCGTCCAGGAAACCGTCGTCGTCCCCGACGCCCCGCAGATACGCCACCGCCTCCGGATGCGGGCGAATGGCGTCGGCGACATCGAGGAGCGCGAGGCCCATCTCCGAGGTCACGTTGTCGGGGGCGGACAGGGTCAGCGTGTCGGCCGCGTTCTTCTCGCCGAGCCAGTCCAGCAGTTTCTCGTTGAGCCACCAGGTGGACTCCATGCCCGCCATGATCGCCTGCATGCTCACGGGGTCGCCGAGCACCCGCTTGTGCTCCTCGAAGGCCCTCGGCAGGAAGTCGAACAGCGCCGGCCCTGTGTGCGTCCGGATGTCCCGCGCGAGGGCGGCGACGGACGCCTCGCTGCGCGCGATCAGCTCGGCGACGACAGCCGGGTCGGTCGCGATCGGGGCGGGCGCGCCACCGGCCGGCGGCGCGGCGGGCGCCGGGTCCGGGAGCTCCGGGACGAAGCCGGGATGCGCGAGGACGGTCTCCAGGGCGTCCCGGACGAGCGGGTCGCCCTTGCCCATCAGGTCCAGGAGCCCGGCCCGGACCGAGGGCGATGCGAGGCGCCGGGTGACGTCCACGAACAGCCGCCCGCCGGCCTCCAGCATCGGAGCCATGGCGGTCAGCCGCCACACCGACAGGCCCAGGGGCTTCATCGCGTCGGTCATCATCTGCTGATGCCCGACGGAGACATAGACGTGGTTCCCGCCGTCCGCCGCCTCCGGGACGGGGAACAGCGTCGTGATCGGCCGGCTCTGGACGATCCGGAAACCGTCGTCGGACAGACACCACTCGATGTCCTGCGGGCGGCCGAAGTGCGCCTCGATCCGCCGCCCGAGCCGGACGAGCCCGAGGACCTGCTCGTCCGTCAGCGCCGGCTCCTCCCGCCGCCGCTCGTCCACGGCGACCTCCCGCGTGCCACCGCCCTCCAGCGCCTCGACGGCACGCTCCTTGGCGGCGATCGACCGGCTCGTGATCCCGCCGTCGCGCACGGTGAAGACGTCCGGGTTGACCAGGCCGGAGACCAGGGCCTCGCCCAGCCCGAAGCCGGCGTCCACCGTGGCGTCCCTGCGGTTTCCCGTCACCGGGTCGGCCGTGAAGAGGATGCCCGACGCCCGAGGGAACACCATCCGCTGCACGACGACGGCCATGTACACGGTGCGGTGGTCGATGCCGGCCCGCCGCCGGTACGTCACGGCCCGCTCGGTGAACAGCGACGCCCAGCACCGGCCGATGTGCCGGAGCACCGCCTCCGGACCCATGACGTTCAGATACGAGTCCTGCTGGCCCGCGAAGGAGGCCGTCGGCAGGTCCTCCGCCGTCGCGCTGGACCGTACCGCGTACGCGGCGTGCTCACCGTGCCGGGCGAGCGCACCGGTGACCGCCGCCACCAGGTCCTCCGGCAGGGCAAGGCCCTCGACGGTCCGCCGGATCCCCGCGCTCAGGGTGCGCACGGCCTCCCGGTCGTCCGGGTCCACGTCCGCCAGCCGGCCGAGCTGTTCGGCGACCGCCGGTTCCGAGGCCACGACGCGCCGGAAGGCGTCCGTCGTGACGCAGAACCCGCCGGGCACCCGGATGCCCTCGATCCGCGACAGCGTGGCCAGATGCGCGCCCTTGCCGCCGACGGCCGCGACCGGCGCCCCGTCGGCCTCGTTCAGATCCCACACGTACCGCTCGCGCACGCAGCGTCCTCATTTCCGCAGGTCGGGGTGGTCAGACCGATGATTCTGCGGCACCCCCCGGCCCTTGCCGCAAGCCCCCCGGTGCGCTATAAGTTGGTTACGGCAGGGAGAGGGTTCTCCCTGCTTCCTGTTTTTGTACGCCGTGCCGGGCGCTCCGCCCGCCACCGGCACGCGCCCCCGGCCGCCTCATCGGGTCACGAAGCGGGCCTCCCCCTCCGCAGAAGCACCGGCCGCAGGCGGCTGTAGCCGCGCACCGATACCGGGCGCAGCGGCCTCAGGGTGTACCCCGCCATCCCCACCAGCTCCCCGGCGAGCGCGGTGTTGACCAGGACGGACGCGGGGCGGGCCACCGCCGTGAGCCGGGCCGCGATGTTGACCGCTGCCCCGTAGACGTCACCGAAGCGGCCGAGCACGGGGCCGTGGGCCAGCCCGGTCCGCACCTGCGGCAGATTCGGGTCGGCCTGGGCCCGGGCCGTCAGCTCCAGGCCGATCCCGGCGGCGTCGGCCGCCGACTCGCATACGAAGAGCACCTCGTCGCCGATGGTCTTCACCACCTGCCCCCGGCCCTCGGCCACCACATCGCCGGTCATGGCCTCGAACCGGTCGAGCACACCCACCAGTTCGGCGCCGTCCAGACCACGGGTCATCCGGGTGTAGCCGACCATGTCGGTGAACCCGACCGCGCGCTCCCGGACATGCGCGCCGTCACCGGCCAGGGCGTCGTCCTCCCGCTCCTCGGTGAGCAAGTGCCCGGCGTGGGCGACGAGATGGCGGCGCCAGACGTACCGCTGGACGCGCTCGATCTCCGGCAGCAGCGCCGCCATGTGCTCCAGGAGGGCGTCCCGGCCGGGCGAGGCGTCTGCGCCGCGCCCCATCCAGTCGCGCAGGGTGTCCACCTGCCAGTCGGCGAGCCGGGAGAGGTGGTGGCCGAGGGCACGGGCCATCAGGGTCTCGCTGTGCTCGGTGATCAGCCCGGCCGCGATGAGGCGTTCCCCCGCGCGCAGGGCCTCCACATCGGCATCGGTGAACACCCTGGCGTCGTCGTCCACCGCGGGGAACCCGAGCGCCCGCCACACCCGTACGGCCCGCTCGAACTCCACCCCGGCGCGCGCCGCGACGTCCCGCCGCGTCCACACCCGGCCCCCGCCGAGCAGCACCTCCTCGACGGACCCCGGCCCGGTGCCGTCCGGCTCCCCGCTCACGTGGTGTGCACGATCAGGACGTCGAGGCCGGCCTTCCTGGCGACGTCCGCCGGTACGGAGCCGAGGAGCCGCCCCGCCAGCGACCGCAGCCCCCGGTTGCCGACCACCAGGAGGTCGGCCGAACACTTCCGGGCCGTCCGTACGAGCGAGGGCACCGGCTCGCCCTCCACGGCGACCGTACGCACCTGCGACGCGCCCTGGAGGCGTGCGCGGTCTCTCGCGGTTCTCAGCGTCTCCTCGGCGGGCGCCGAGCCCACCACCTGGTACGCCTCCGCACCCAACTGATCCTGTGCGGCCGCGAGTTCGGGACCGCGCATGGGGGCGTACGCACAGGTGACGACCAGTTCGGCGCCGCACACGGCGGCGAGGCGCGCGGCGGCCTCGACGGCCGCGTACGACGATTCCGATCCGTCCGTGCCGACCAGCAGGGTCCGATAGGCGGTCAAGGCAAGCTCCTTACTCTGAAGTAAACTTACTTCAGAGTAAGGTACGGGGCCGGTTGTTCCCGGGCAAGAGTGCGGCGGTGCCCGCACCGGAGGTGTCTCCGGTGCGGGCACCGCCCGCGTGCGTATGTGCTGCGGGTCAGTCCTTCAGGTCCGGGCGCTGGGTCACCCGGATGGAGTTGACCAGCGTGTTGCCGGTGATCGCCTTGAAGGCGACGTTCAGCTGACCGTCCGTCACCTTGACCGTGAACGTCTTGAACAGAGCGGTGCGGGCACCACCCGATTCCAGGCGCACATCCACGTCCGGCGCCTTCTCCGTCCCTTCAGCGAGTACGTCGAACACGCGCGCTCCGGGCTTCGTCCCGGCTGCCTCGGCGAAGCCCAGCTCCACCTGGTAGACGCCGGTCGGAACGGCGTCGAAGCGGTACTCGGCGACACCCTCACGTCCCGAACGCAGCAGCTGCTCCGCCGGAGAGCTGCCGGCGCCGGCGATGTCCTTGCGGGTGTACGTCAGCGCGCTGTTCGCCCCGGTGAACCCGAACTTGCCCTTCGCGTACGCGCGGTCCGCGCTCCACGAGTCGCCGAGCGCGTCCATCGAAGCGAAGTCGGCACCGACGTCGACGCCTTGCTGATAGGCCGGGACCACCAGCTTCAGCGGCAGCGAGAACGACGGAGCCCGGGCGCTCTGCGACGTGATCACCAGCGTGCCGCTGTACACGGTCCCCGGCTTCGCCGCCGCCGTGTCGAACGTCAGCGTCACCGCCCGCTGCGCGCCTGCGGCGAGCGTGCCGGAGGCCGGGTCGATCTTCAGCCAGGAGGCGCCGGACTTCTCGGCGACGGTGTACGGGGCGACCGAGCCCCCGTTGGTGAGCGTCAGGGTGCGCTCGCGCTGTTCACCGACGGGGACGGTCAGCTGCCAGCCGTCCGTGTTGTCGGCCCGCACCGCGCCGGTGGTCAGCGCGGTCTCGGTGCGGAGCGCGGACAGGCTCCCCAGCTCGGCGGTGCGGCTCGCGGTGGCGTAGTTCGCTGCCGAGACCGTGACCTTGTGGTCGGCGGCGGCAGCCACCGGAACCTGCGCCAGATAGGCGCCGTCCGCCCGCGTGGTGGCGGTTCCGACGGTCGTGGTGCCACGGGTGACCGTGACGGTCGCACCGGCGACCGGCTGGCCGTCGTTCGCGTCGGTCACCGTGCCGGAGACGACCGCGTGCCCCTCCGGCCGGAACCGGATCGCCATCCCGTCGCGCAGCGACAGCTCGTCGTACGAGTACTGCAACGCGTCGGTGCCGTCGTGGTTCTCGGCTCCGATGGTCGCACCCTTGCCCTGCTCGAATCCCTTCTCGCTCGGGTCGATGCCCTGGTACTGGAAGGTGTAGGTGCCGTCCTCGCTCAGCACGGCCGCGAAGCCGATGCGCTGCGAGGTGTCCCGGGCGATCAGCATGTTCCGCCACTCGACGACGTACTCCCGGTGCGGGGCGGTGCCGCGTACTGACGTGTAGACGCCGGACGAGTCGTCCATCGCGAGCTTGTCCCAGAAGGGGGAGAGGGCGCCGTTGGCCGGTGCCTTGTTCGGCAGCGGGCTGTTGTCGAGCACCGAGAGGTAGCCGAAGATCAGCTGCCCGTCACGGGTGACCCATCCCTTGTCGTAGGTGTGCCCGTACAGCGCGACCGGGAAGGGGGGCGTGACGGCGTCGTACGACGATCCGCCGATGCCGAGCCTGTTCTCGCCGGCCGGGAACTGGGCGGTCACCTGCCGGCACGTGGTGCCGAAGGCGTCGGTGCGCGAGGTGAGGGCGATGTTCTTGGTGACGGAGCCCGCGGTCACATCGGAGACGATGCCGACGGACGCCGCGCAGTGGTTGAGCGGGGTGAAGCCGATCCGGTAACTGCCCACGGGCAGTGTCAGCTTGTAGGTGCCGTCGGAGGCGGTGGTGCCCCGGACGGGCGTCCCCTGCACCTTGATCGCGACACCCGCCTCGGTGCCGGAGTCGCTGCGCACGGTGCCGGTCAGGGTGCCGGCGGGGGCGTCGGCGAGCGCGGTGTCGTGCACGGCCGAACCGCCGTCGGTCACGGTGACCGTGGCCGTCCCGGTGACGTAACCGAACTTCGTCACGGTCACCGTGTAGTCGCCGGACACCAGCCGCGGGAAGGCGTAGGTGCCGTCCTTCTTCGTGGTCAGGGTCGCCCGGGTGGGCCCGGTCAGCGAGACCTGGGCGTCCGCGACCGGCTCGCCGCCGGCCGTGACCGTGCCGGTGAGCGCGCCGACGTGGTCGCGCGGGGCGGCCTCGACGGCCTTGTACGCGTCGAGCCGGCCCTCGCCGTAGATGTTGTTGAAACCGGCGGTCCCCCCGCAGGAGGTGTCGTCCACGTCGATCGCGGACGTGTTCAGGACCTTCTCCGTCGCGGTGACGTCACCGCGCAGGGCGGGGGCGGCCGACCAGAGCAGCGCCACCGTGGCGGCGGTGTGCGGCGAGGCCATCGACGTACCCGACTTGGCGGCGTAACCACCACCGGGCACGGCAGAGCGCACGTTCACACCGGGTGCGGCGATGTTCGGCTTGACCGTGCCGTCGACACCCGGACCGCGCGAGGAGAACGACGCGATCTTGTTGTTGTTGTCGAAGGCGCCAGAGGAGTACGTGTTGGTGTACGCGCCCGGGGAGCCCGCCGTGTCGCAGTACGGGCCGGTGTTGCCGTTGGAGAACGCCGGGAAGATACCTGCATCGCGCCAGGACTGGACCATCGCCTGGTACCAGGTGTCCAGGCTGTCCGAGCCCCACGAGTTGTTGATGACGTCGGGGGCGAGGTCCGGCCGGGGGTTCTCCCCGTCCGCGTCGGTCGGCGCGAGCATCCACTGCCCCGCGGCGAGGAGTGCCTCGCGCGGGCAGCCCGCCGTGGTGCACGCCTTCGCGGCGATCCACCGGGCGCCCGGCGCGACACCGATGGCGTTGCCCGCGCCGTCGTCGCCGACCATGGTGCCCATGGTGTGCGTGCCGTGCCCCTGGTCGTCGCAGGGCGCCGCCGTTCCGCAGGTGTGGGTCGCGTCGAACCAGTCGTAGGAGTGGTCGTACGTGCCGTCGGCCTTCATGCCCCGGTACGCCGCTGCGAGCGCCGGGTGCTGGAAGTCGACGCCGGTGTCGATGCTGCCGATGACGGTGCCGTCGCCACGTACCCCGTACTCGTCCCAGACCTCGGGCGCGTTGATGCGGTCGACGTTCCACTCGATGCCGTCGACCTTGGCCTCGTTGGTGCCGTTCGCCGCCGGCGGCAGCGGAACGGTGTCGTCGGCCTCGATCGACGCGACATCCGAGCGGGCGGCGATCTTCGCGGCCAGGCTCTTGCTGCCGGTGACCTTGACGGTGTTACTGATCCAGTACGACTCGTAGGAGGCGCCGGCCTGCTTCAGCAGCCCGGTGAGCCCCTTCTGCGAGCTCTTGGCATACGCGGTCTTCGCCTTCAGGACCGCGCGGCCCCGGTCGGCCTTGGTGTCGGCCTTCTTCGCGGCCGAGATGTCGGCCTGCGAGTCCAGCTGCACCCAGAACGAGACCTTGTCGCTCTGGGTGAAGTCCTGGAGCAGCGCACCGTCCGCCTTGCTCCGCAGGGCCGTCGGGACGCTCGGTTCCGGATCGGCGGCGACGGCCGGGAGCGCGCCCAGGAACGGCGCTCCCAGCGTCGTGGCCAGTGCGGTGACGAGCAGCCCCCGCCACCGGGATCTGTGTCGGTTCACGTCTGTCGTTCTCCTCATGTGGTCAGCTGCTCAGGTCGGGGCGCTGGGTGACGCGGACGGCGTTGACGAGGGTCTTCTCCGCGCCGGTGGCGACCAGCCGGAGGTTCAGCTGACCGTCGGTGACCCGGACCGTGAAGGACTTGGCCAGCGCGCGGTAACTGCCGCCGGTGGTGCGGACGATGTCCAGGTCGGGCAGTTGCACCGAGCCCTCGACCAGCACATCGGTGAGCCGCTTCCCGGCAGCCACCTTGCCCAGCTCGGCGAAGTCCAGCTCGATCTGGTAGGTGCCGTCCGGCACATTGTCGAAGCGGTACTCCACGGCACCTTCACGGGCCGTGCGGAACAGCTTGTCGTCGGTGGTGTCCTCGATGGCGTTGGTGGTCGTCACCTTCGTGGACTGGCCGATGAACCCGTACGTCCCCGCCGTGTACTTCACGTCCGGAGACCAGACCTCCCCGGCCGAGTCGGTGGACGCCTTGCCCGCGCCGCTGTCGATCGCGGTGCGGTAGCCGGGCACGGACACGGTCACCGGGATCTTGATCTCGGGGGCGCGACCGCTGTCGGAGGAGATGACGACGGTGCCCTTGAGGACGGTGCCGGGCGCCACGCCGTGCGTGTCGAAGGTGAGCGTGATCTTCTGCTGACCGTCCCTGGCGAGCCGCCCCTGGGCCGGTGCGGCACCGAACCAGGTCGCGCCGCCCGCCTCGCCGACCGTGTAGTCCACGGCGGAACCGGAGTTGGTCAGCGTGACGGTGCGCTGCCTGCTCTCCTCGGCGGGCACGATGACCGTCGTCGCCGTCGCCGGGGTCGCGGAGACCAGCCCCGTGGCGAGCGCCGGGGAGAACTGCTCGGTTGAGCCGGTCGCCAGCGCCACCGTGCGGGTGTCCGCCGTGTAGTGGGCGGCGGACACGGTGACCTGGTAGTCGGCCTTGTCCTTGGTCACCGGCGCCTGCACCAGGTAGGTGCCGTTGGGCAGGGTCGTCCCGGCGGCGACGGGCTCGCCGTCACGGGTGACAGTGACCGTGGCGCCGGCCAGCGCCTTGCCGTCGTTGCCGTCGGTGACCGTGCCGGTCAGGGCGGCGCTCCGGGTCGTCAGGAACTCCACGGCCAGGCCGTCCTGCACGGATGCGTCGTTGTAGGAGTACGTGAGGGCGTCGGTGCCGGCGGGGTTCTCGGCGCCGATCGTGGCACCCGCCCCGCGCCCGTAACTGGCACCGGTGATGTGGTCGTAGTGGAAGGAGTACGTACCGTCCTCACCGATCACCACGGAGAAGTCGAGCCGCTGGGCGCGGTCCGTGCTGGTCACCATGTTCCGCCACTCCACCACGACCTCGCGGTGCGGTGCGGTGCCCCGGGCCGACCAGAACATGTCGCCGTCCTGGGTGGCCAGCTGGAGGTCGTCCCAGAACGGGTAGAGCGAACCGTTGGGGAGGCCGGTGTACGGGAGTGTGTGGTTGGTGCTGACGTTGAGCGGGCTCTCGAAGCTGAGGTAGCCCTCGACGTTCGCCACCGCCTTCGTGTACGTCTTGCCGTAGAACGCCACGGGGAACGGGAAGGTGACCGTGGCCGCACCCGCGTAGTCGCTGCTGGTGCTGAGCCGCGTCTGACCGGTCGGGAAGGCGGTGTCGTGCGTAACCCTGCAAACAGTGCCGAAATGGTCGCCCCGGCTGGGCAGTGCGAGGTCCCTGTCACCCGCCCCGGGAGAGACCCGTACGGCGAATGAACCGGTCGTGGCACACCGGGAGACGGGGGTCACCGTCAGCTGGTAGTCACCGGCGGGCAGTTCCAGCGAGTACGTGCCGTCGGACGCCGTCGTGGCCGTCGTGCCGGCGGGCGCGCCGGCGACCTCGATCGTCGCGCCGGCCTCGGGCCCCGACAGGGTGCTCACCGTGCCGGAGAGGGTTCCTGTGGGTGCGGTGGCCAGGCCCACGTCATGGGTGGCGACGGTGTCCTCGGTGACCGTGGCGGCGGACTCGGCGGCCGTGTAGCCGTACTTGGAGACCTTCACCCGGTAGTCGCCGACCATCAGCTTCGGGAGGCTGTACGTGCCGTCGGCCTTCGTCTCCGCGAGCGCGGACATCGGCCCGTCGAGCTCCACGGTGGCCCCGGACAGGGGGGCGCCGGCCGAGGTGACGGTGCCGGTGAGCCCGCCCAGGGGGCCGCGCGGGACGGACGCGACGGCCTCGTAGGCGTCGAGCCGGCCCTCACCGTAGACGTTGTTGTTCGCGGCGCTGCCGCCGCACGTGGTGTCGTCCACGTCGTGGGCGGTGCGGTCGAGGAGCCGTTCGGTGGCCGCGACGTCGCCCCGGATCGCGGGGGAGGCCGCCCACATCAGTGCCACGGTCGCGGCGGTGTGCGGTGAGGCCATCGACGTACCCGACATGACGGCGAAGCCGCCACCCGGCGCGGCCGAACGGATGTCGACACCCGGCGCGGAGATGTCCGGCTTGACCGCGCCCTCCTCACCGGAACCCCGGGCGGAGAAGTACGCGATGTCGCCCTCGCTGTCGTAGGCGCCGGTGGCGTAGCTGTTGGTGTACGCGCCCGGCGAGCCGGCCGTGGCGCAGTTGGGGCCCGCGTTGCCGTTGGAGAAGGCCGGGAAGATCCCCGCGTCACGCCACGCCTGGACCATGTCCTTGTACCAGGTGTCGATGATGTCGGCGCCCCACGAGTTGTTCACGACGTCCGGGGCGAGATCCGGGCGCGGATTGCCGCCCTCGCGGTCGGTGGGCGCCAGCATCCACTGACCGGCCGCCATCAGTGCTTCCTGGGGGCAGCCGGCGGGGGTGCACGCCTTGGCGGCGATCCACCGGGCGCCCGGCGCGACACCGATGGCGTTGCCGTCGCGGTCGTCACCGACCATCGTGCCCATGGTGTGGGTGCCGTGGCCGTGGTCGTCGCACGGGGCCTCGCCCGAGCAGGTCGCGGTGGCGTCGAACCAGTTGTACTCGTGGTCGTAGCTGCCGTCCGACTTCAGGCCGCGGTACTTGCTCATCAACGTCGAGTGCTGGTAGTCGACGCCGGTGTCTATGTTGGCGATGACGATGCCGTCACCGCGCACGCCCAGCTCGTCCCAGACCTTGGGGGCGCCGATGCTGTCGACGTTCCACTCGATGCCGTTGACCTTCGGTTCCTGCTCGGCGGGGAACTCCTCGGGCACCTGGAACAGCCGGTCGGGCTCGATCGCGGCGACCTCGGGCCGGGCGGCGATCTTCTGAGCCAGGGCCTTGTCGCCGGTGACCTTCAGCGTGTTGCTGATCCAGTACGAAGTGGCGTGCGCGCCCGCCTTCTTCACCAGGGCCTCGACGCCGGCCTGGCTGCTCGCCGCGTGCTGCTTCTTGGCGGCGATCAGTGCCTTGTCCCGGCCCGTGCGCGTCTTCTGCTTCTTCGCGGCCGAGGTGTCGGCCTGCGAGTCGAGCCGCACCCAGAAGGTCGCGGTGTCCTTCTTGTCCAACTGCCCGACGACCTCGGCGTCCGCCTTGCTCCGCAGGTCGCTCACCGGCGGGGGCGGGGGAGCGGCCTGCGCGGGCACCGCTGCGAGGAGCGGCACCCCCATGGCCATGGTGAGCGCGGCGGCCGGCAGACCGTGGCGTCTCCAGAGTTGCTGTCTCACGTACGGACTCTCTTTCCTGAGGTTTCCGATGGGTGGTCGGGCGGGAAGAGGCGCGCGTCAGCCCAGGTCGGGCCGGGTGCGTGACGCGGGCAGGGCGACGATCACTGGGTGGTGACCTCAGCAGTATGGGAGCGGCACACCGAGTCACCGGGGGCCGTGCGCTGACGAGTTGGCGACATGGCGCCCACTCGCCAACCGACCGTCCGGACGGTGGGCGGGGTGTCGAGGAGCACCCGCGTGCTCGGCCCCGGACGCCGGAATCCGGTCAGATCCAGTTGTTGCGCATCGCGTACCAGCCGAGCTGGAGCCGGGACGTCACCGACGCCAGGTCCATCAGCGCCCGCAGCCTGCGCTGCACCGTACGGGGCGAGGTGCCCAGCTGCTTCGCCGTCGCCGCGTCCGTCAGGCCGGAGAGCATCAGCTGCAGGATCTGACGGTCCACCGAGGTGAGTTCGGCGACCTCGCGGAGGTACGGCCGCGAGTGCCGCCACGCGGTCGCGAACAGCTCCGTGACGAGCGTGGTGAGCGGCTGCCGCATCAGCACCGCCCGCTCCGGGCTGAACTGGACCATGGCGGTCTCGCCGTCCGCGACGGCCAGCTTCATCAGCGGGCTGTCGACCACCCGGACCTGCTCGCCGCGCCGCACCCGCTCCTCCAGCGCCGCCACCGCCGCAGGTTCGGCGAGGAAGTCGCGGTCGACCAGCAGCTGGTAGGTGACCTCGGGCGGAGCGCTGGGCCGTGCGCCGTTGTCGTCCGAGGCGCCGTCCGCCGGTGGGTCGAGGGTCGCCGGGACCGGGGTGACCCTGTTCAGGCCGGTCAGGAACGCCTGGAACGTGTGCCGCGCGCCGGTCTCCAGCTCAAGGATCCGCCGCGCCTGGGCGGCCGCGCCGTCCACGGTCTCCACCCGCACCGGCCCCTCGTCCGGCGGCTGCGCGCGGACCAGGTCGGCCACGGCCGCCTCAGCGCGCCGCACATCCTCGGCCAGTCGGCGGAAAACGGCGCGCACCTGCTCCGGCGAGGCGTCGGCCTCGTGGGTCCACTTCGGTCGTCCAGGATCGGGCATGGCCCTCAGTGTTGTCGACGGCTTCCACCCCGTCCCGAGCCCCGAAACCCCGCCGTGATGCCCGTTGACCGCACCATTGCTGGCCTGAAAGGGCCTGTCGCGGCCGCCGGGCCGCCGGTGGCGAAAGTGCGCCATGGCGTGACCTCGCCACCGCCTGGCCGACCCCCGGGAGGGCCGGTCCCCGGGTGAGGACCGACCCCTCATACCGTCAGTTTCTCTACCACCAAGGCTTGTTGACGCCGAACGCCCGGGTCACCGTCTGCTTGACCGTGCTGCCGTCACTCGCCGTGACCGTGGCGCGCAGCGTGGCGTACGAGGCACGGAGCGGCGCGGTCAGCAGGGCGTGGGCAGGCGTCCCGCGCCGGGCGTCGGTGACCTTCACCGCGCGCCAGGTGGCACCGTCGTCCCAGCTGACCTCCAGCTTGACGGCGCCGACCGTGGCCTCGGCGGCCCCCGGTGCCCGCTGCACCTTCAGGTCCACCCGCGTCGGGAGGAGGGCAAGGGCGCGCCCCGAGTCGTCCAGGCCGTACGGCGTGAAGCGGACGCCCATCAGAGGCAGGATCGTCCCGGCGCCGTCGTCGGTGTCCGAGTCGAACGCCCACTCCGACCGCACCCTGGTGGACAGCGCGGCGTACGCCTGGTCACGGGTGATGTCCGCGCTCAGGG
The DNA here is from genome assembly GCF_044761525.1 of Streptomyces sp. NPDC097595. Classification (NCBI taxonomy): domain Bacteria; kingdom Bacillati; phylum Actinomycetota; class Actinomycetes; order Kitasatosporales; family Streptomycetaceae; genus Streptomyces; species Streptomyces sp. NPDC097595. Next base: position 87,105 of record NZ_JBIWCN010000014.1, read on the forward strand.
TGTACCGCCCGGGCCCGGCCGGGGCCGCGACGGTCTTCCCGCTGCCGATCGCGTTCCACGTGCTCACCTGCTGCCCGTCCTTGGCCAGGGTGAGGGTGCCGGTCGCCCCCCAGTCGGAGCCGCCGCGCGTGCCATCGCCGTCGGCGAACCACGGAGTCCCGGCCCAGACAACGGAGTTGTTCACCCGGTAGGCGGGCGCTGCGGGAAGCCCGGGCCCCACCACCGCGGCCGCGAAGTCCAGGCGGTGCACGCCGTGCCCGTCGAACTTCTCCGTCGAGGTCGCGATGGACTGACGGCCCGCGACCGACGCGCGGTCGAGCCACTCGCCGGGCGTCCGGTAGTCACGTACGACGGACGGGAACCGCACCGACTGGTCGATGAAGAGCGGCAGCAGCACCTCGTCGTCCGGAGTCGCCGCAGACGTGCCGGCGGCCGGAACCCCCTGCGCGTTGAAGTGCTCGCGCACCTCGGTCAGGTCACCGCGCTTGACCGAGAACGACGGCTTGGCCGGGACGCCGTCGTCCCAGGTCCGGGCCACGTGGTAGAAGAACGGGCTGGGCGCCTGCGAGGACGCGCCCTCGGCCGCGAACACCGCGAACGTACGGTACGTGGCGTCCTCGTCCGCGAACGGCGTCGCGTACAGCGACTGCCCGGCACGCTCACCGTTGGTGACCACACTCAGCGTGTACGACCCTGTGCCGGCGGGCACGGCCAGCGCCGCCTGCACGGCCGTCGCCCGCGCCGCGCCGTCGTGGACATCGGCCCCGACCGGTACGGCGGTGCGGGCGTCCAGGTCGACGTCGGTGTCCGCGAGCGGGGTCACCGAGGTGACGGCCATGGTGGTCGAGCGCTCCGTACCGGCACCGCTCGTGATCGTCATCCCGACCCAGTACTGGGCCTCGGGCACCGTCACCGTACCGGTGCCGGCGGTGATGCGGACCGGGTAGCGGTCACCGGTCCAGCGGTTCACCATCAGCGCCGAACCGGTCGCCGGAGTACCGTCCCGCTGCTCCGCGTGGAGCGTCACCGTGTGGCTGGGTACGGCGCTGTCGACCGCGAGGATCGTACGGGCGACGGGCTGCCCGCCCTTCGAAGCGGTGAGCACCGCCGACCACGGGCCGTGCGGGAGCAGGGCCGCACGGGTGGTGACGGTGGCCGTGGCGCTGCCGTGCGCCGGGACGGTGACCTTGTCGCGGTCCACCGAGAACTGCTCCGCGTTGCCCGGCTGGGCGGTCGGCGACAGCGGCTTCTCGACCGCCAGGTCGAGCGTGGTGTCGCTGTCATCGGAGTTGGTGAAGGTGACGGTGTGCTCGGTGTCCCTGCCCGCTCCGTCCGCCCAGCCGGCGGTGGTCGTCAGATTCGCGGGGGAGGTCAGGACCGTCTGCCGCTCGGCACGGGCCACGTCCACCCGGCCGGTGCCCTGCTGGTACGCGGAACGCTTCGCGTTCGGCACCGCGCTGTTCATCAGAGCGGTCTTGATCTGCTCACCGCTCCAGCCCGGATGCGCCTGGGCGACCAGTGCGGCGGAACCCGCCACGTGCGGTGTCGCCATCGACGTACCGCTCTTGGAGGTGTGGCCGCCGCCCATCTTCGCCGCCACGATGGCGACCCCGGGAGCGGTGAGATCGGGCTTCACCGCGTTGTCGCTCGGGCGCGGGCCGCGGCTGGAGAACGGGGCGAGCTCGTCCTCGGAGTCGACGGCGCCCACGGCCAGCGCGGCGTTCGCGATGGCGGGCGCGCCGACGCTGCCGGTGCCGAACTCGCCGTCGTTGCCGGCGGCGACCACGAAGAGCGTGCCGGTGCTCGCCGACAGGTCGTTGATGGCCGCGATCGCCGGGTCGGTCTCGTCGGCGGGCCCGCCCAGGCTGAGGTTGACCACCTTGGCGTGGACGGTGTTGACCGCCCAGTCGATGCCGGCCAGCACCGCGGAGGTCGGGCACAGCCCGGTGCTGTCGCACACCTTGCCCACGGCGAGCGAGGCGTCCGGGGCGACACCCCGGTACGTGCCGTCGATCCCGGCGATCGTGGAGGCCACGTGCGTGCCGTGCCCGTTGTCGTCCTCCGCGCTGTCCCCGCCGAGGAAGTTCGCCGATACGGTCACCCGGCCGGCCAGGTCCGGATGGTCGGAGTCGTAACCGCTGTCGAGGACGGCGACCGTGACGCCCTTGCCGGTGTAGCCGTCGGCCCACGCCTGCGGGGCGTTGATCTGCGGCACGCTCTTGTCGAGGGCTACGCGCATCCGCCCGTCGAGCCAGAGCTTGGTCGCACCGCCCGCCAGCGAGCGCCCGGTGCCCTTGGTCAGGCGCTTCCAGGTGGCGGCAGCGTCCGCGCCGTCGTCCGGGTCGAGCGCGGTCAGGCCGAGCCGGTCGATGGCCCGCCCGGGCCGGGCCGCACCGCCGGCGGCGTCCCGCGCCCTCGTCGCGGCGCCCTTGCCCTTGCCGTGCTGGACGATCACGCCCAGGGCGCCTCGGGCGGTGGTCCCCTGCGCGCCGTAGCCCGCGTCCAGCAGGGCACCGATGTCGAAGAGGCGGGGGTCGACGCGTCCGGCGGCGAGCAGCGGCTCGGCGTCCTCCGGCACGACGCCGATGTCGCCGTCGCCCACCGAACTGATCGTGAAGGAGACCCCCTCGCGGCCGGCGGCCGGGGTGACCGTCGCCGAACGGAGACCGCTGCCGGCGCGCTCGACGGTCACCGAGTCACCGGTGGGCAGCGGCACGCTGAGCGTGGTGACGGCGGTGGCCGCACGCGGGGAGGCGGGCGGGGTGGACGGGCCGGCCGCGTGTGCGGCACTGACGGGTATGAGCGCCGCCACCAGACCGGCGGCAGCCGCGATGCATCTGACCTGCACGGAGAGAACCCCCAAGGATCACAGAAGCGGGAACGCCCTGATCCTGGCAGCGCCTCTCCGTCCAACGGCCGTCTTTCCGTGGCGACTTGACGACGCGTCGCAGACCCGCCACCGGCCAGGATCGGGGTCCCGGAGCGACAGCGTCCCGGTGGGCACGTCCACGGTGTGCGGGCAACGGCCCCGGCCCCGCGACACCGTTGGGGTAGGTTGCCGACCATGGCTGAACCGAGCTTCCTGCCCTGGCCGCCCGCGCCGATACACACCGCACGGCTCGTACTGCGCGAGTCCGAGAGCCGGGACCGCCCGGCCTTCGTGGAGCTGTTCGGCTCACCGGAGGTGCACACCTACCTCGGCGGCCCCCGCCCGCGCGACGAGTGCGAGCGCGCCCTGCCCGAGACACCGGGGAGGCGGCCCGGGCACTTCGTGATCGAGTGCGACGGGGCGATGATCGGCACCGTCGAGCTCAAGCGACGCGACCTGGAACGCCCGGAGGCGGTCCGCCCGGACGCCGGGAAGGCCGAGCTGGGCTACCTGCTGCTGCCGGAGGCATGGGGCCGGGGATACGCCGCCGAGGCGTGCGCGGCGGTCCTCGACCGGTTCGCCGAGACATGCCCCGGCGAACCGGTGGTGCTCTTCACCCAGACCGCCAACGCCCCCTCCCTGCGCCTCGCCGAGAAGCTCGGCTTCACCGAGATCCACCGCTTCGAGGCGTGGGACGCCGAGCAGTGGATGGGCGTACGGCCCCCGGCCGCGTAACCCGTCACACCACCGGTGTCAGGCGTCGAGCACGGCGGCGACCGCCTCGATCTCGACCAGTTGGTCCTTGTAACCCAGCACGGTGACGCCCATCAGCGTGCTGGGCACGTCATGGTCGCCGAAGGTGTCCCTGACCACCTGCCAGGCCGTCACCAGGTCCGCCTGACGGCTCGACGCCACGAGCACCCGGGTGCTGATGACGTCCTGGAGCGACGCGCCGGCGGCCCGGAGGGCGACCTCCATGTTCTCGACGGCCTTGCGCGCCTGGCCCGCGTAGTCCCCGACCGCCGCCGTCGAACCGTCGTCGTTCAGCGGGCACGCCCCGGCGAGGAAGATCAGCCGGGCCTCGGCGGGCGCCGTCGCCGCGTACGCGTACTCGGCGACATCGGAGAGGGCGGTCGAACGGATCAGGGTGACGGCGCGGGGCATGGTGCGGGGTCCAATCGCGTAGAGAGCGGAACCCGCACATCCTGCCAACGGAACAAGGCCCCGTCCTCCCCTTTTCGCGCCGCCACGCCCTCACTGTCAGCGGCCCGTCGTACGGTGCCGCCCATGCCGTTCACCCTGCCCGACGGGCTGCCCCGAGGCCGCGGACACGCCCTAGGACCCCTCACCCGCCGCCCACCGCGCCCCGCCCAGCAGGTGCGCGCGGAACGCCGGGTCCGTGTAGGCGGCCTCCGCGTGTCCGAGGGACGTGTAGAACGAGCGGCCCGCGTCCGACTCCCGGCACCAGGCCAGGGGGTGGTCGGCCCCCATGCCCCCGCCCTCGTAACCGGTCTCCTCGATGGTCGCCAGGACCCGCGCCCCGGGGAGGTGGCGCGGGTTGCTGCGGAAGTCGTACCACTCGTCGTTCCAGTCCCAGCGCGGCGGCAGATGGTGCGTCGCCGGGTGGTCCGGGTCCTCGATCAGCACGGTGCCGGGCTGGAAGGCGGGATGTCCGGCGAAGCGTCCGCCGACCAGCTCCCCGTAGTACGGCCAGTCGTACTCGGTGCACGCGGCTGAGTGGACGCCCATGAAACCGCAGCCCTCGGCGATCCGGCGCCGGAGCGCGGCCCGCCCGTCCGGGGTGAGCACGTCCCCGCTGGTGGACAGGAAGACCACCGCATCGCGCCCCGCCAGGGACGCGTCCGTGAAGACCGAGGGGTCCTCGGAGCACTCCACCCCGAACCCGTACTCCTCGCCCAGCTCGCGCAGGGCCGCCCGGCCGGCGGGGATCGAGTCATGGCGATAGGCCGTGGTCCGGGTGAAGACGAGAACGTCCGACAGGCGGCCGGTACGGGGCATGCTGCGACTCCGGGGTCCGGGTGGTGCACGAGGGCGAAGGTCGACGTCAGTCTGCCCCTCGGGCCGGGCACCCCACGCGTACGTACCGGTTGGGCAACCGTTCGAAGCCGCAGGTCCTCCCCGCCGGGGCGCGTCCCTAGACTCGCGGCATGAACAACCTCACCTGCACCCACTGCGGAACCGTTGGCCTGGAGGACGGCTTCATCGAGGACGCCGGCGAACACTCGCGCGGCTACGCCCGCTGGATCGAAGGCGCGCTGGAACGCGGGGTCTTCGGCGGCGCCAAGCGCATGGGCCGGCCGCGCCGCCAGATCGAGGCGTACCGCTGCCCCAAGTGCGGACACCTCGACCTGTTCGCCACCAATCACGTGTAGAGCCCGTCCGGCGGACGGCCCCGTTTCGGATACGCCGACGATATGCGGCGGCTCGTAGCATGGCCGCATGCGTGTGCTGATCGTCGAGGATGAACCGTATATGGCGGAAGCCATCCGCGATGGCCTGCGCCTGGAGGCCATCGCGGCGGACATCGCGGGCGACGGCGACACCGCTATCGAACTGCTGGGCATCAACAGCTACGACATCGCCGTCCTTGACCGGGACATCCCCGGGCCCTCCGGCGACGAGATCGCCCAGCGCATCGTCGCCTCCGGGAGCGGCACGCCGATCCTGATGCTCACCGCCGCCGACCGCCTGGACGACAAGGCGTCCGGCTTCGGACTCGGCGCCGACGACTACCTCACCAAACCCTTCGCCATGCGGGAACTGGTGCTCAGGCTTCGGGCGCTCGACCGCAGACGCGCGCACAGCCGCCCGCCCGTGCGGGAGGTGGCGGGCCTGCGCCTGGACCCCTTCCGCCGCGAGACCTACCGCGACGGCCGGTACGTCGCGCTGACCCGTAAACAGTTCGCGGTGCTCGAAGTCCTCGTCGCCGCCGAAGGCGGTGTCGTCAGCGCCGAGGAACTTCTGCAACGGGCCTGGGACGAGAACGCCGACCCGTTCACCAACGCCGTACGCATCACCGTCTCCGCCCTGCGCAAGCGGCTCGGTGAGCCGTGGATCATCGCCACCGTGCCGGGCGTCGGCTACCGCATCGACACCACGCCGGGCCCGGACGGCGAGGCGACCGGCCGTGGCTAGACAGCCCGGTATGAGCATCCGCCTCAAGCTCACCCTCAGCTACACCGGGTTCGTCCTGCTGGCCGGCATCCTGATGCTCGTCACCGGATGGCTGTTCCTGACCCGCGCACGGCACATCGGGCTGGTCTTCGTGCCCGACTACCGACTCTCCGTCGCCCGCGACTTCGCCCCGCTGGCGGCCATGACCCTGTCGTTCCTGCTGGTGTTCGGCCTCGGCGGAGGGTGGTTCCTCGCCGGCCGCATGCTCGCCCCCCTCAACAGCATCACGCACGCCACGCGCACGGCCGCCTCGGGATCGCTGTCCCACCGCATCCAACTGCCTGGACGCCAGGACGAGTTCCGCGAACTCGCCGACGCCTTCGACACGATGCTCGCCCAACTCGAAGCGCACGTCGGCGAACAGCAGAGATTCGCAGCCAACGCCTCCCACGAACTGCGCACCCCGCTCGCCGTGACGAAGGCACTGCTCGACGTGGCCCGCGCCGACCCCGACCGCGCCACCGACCCGCTCATCGACCGCCTCCACACCGTCAACACCCGGGCCATCGACCTCACCGAGGCGCTGCTCCTGCTCAGCCGGGCCGGCCGGCAGACCTTCACCCGCGAGGACGTCGACCTCTCGCTCATGGCGGAGGAGGCGACCGAAACCCTCCTGCCGCTCGCCGAGAAGCACGGTGTCACCCTGGAGACCGACGGCGACATCGCCCCCACGACCGGCTCGCCGGCCCTCCTGCTCCAGCTGGCCACCAACCTCGTGCACAACGGAATCGTCCACAACCGGCCCGGACACGGCAGCGTACGGGTCACCACCGAGGTCCGCCCGCACACCGTGGTGCTCACCGTCGAGAACACCGGCGAACCCGTCCCCCCGGACCTCGTCCCCCGGCTCACCGAACCGTTCCAGCGCGGCACCGAACGCGTGCACACCGACCACCCCGGGGCAGGGCTCGGACTGGCCATCGTCCGGTCCATCACCCACGCCCACCACGGCACGCTCACCCTCACCGCGCGCCCCACCGGCGGACTCCGCGTCACGGTCGAACTGCCCGCCACCACGCCGCGACCCTGACCGCACCTCGCCCGTGTATATCGCCCGCGTATCGAAATGCGCATACGCTCCGGCAACCGCCCCCCGTATTGGGTGGGGGCATGAATCAGAACACCGCACTGCCCACCTCGCCCCGCCGCGTCCGAAGAGCCGTCCGCCTGGTCGTGCTCACGGCCGTCGGCATCGTCGCGGCGGCCTTCGCCCCGTTCGTGCTGCGCATGTTCGTGGTGTCCGTGCCCATGGTCGTGCACGGTGGCTGGTACGCCTGGTTCTGGACGTTCAACGGCGTGATGCTGACCATGGTGGCCGCGCTTCCGCTGTCCGCGCTGACCGTGTGGTTCCTGACGCGCAGGCGCAGGGCGGCGGGCGTCGAGCCGGTATGGGCACGGCGCGCCTCGCTGGCCGAGGTGGGCATGGTGCACGGAACGGTGCCGTGGGTGTGGCTCATCGTGATGCCGGGCGCGCACGCCGGTGAGGTCCCCGGCCGGGTCAGCCTGGTCCCGCTGGTGGACCTGGTCACGATGGGGCCGCTCGGGCTGGCCGGCAATCTGCTGGTGTTCGCGGCACTGGGCTTCTTCGCCCCGATGCGGTACGCCGCGCTGGCGTCGCTGCCGCGCGTTCTGGCGCTCGGGGCGGGCCTGTCGGTCCTGCTGGAGACCCTGCAGTACGTGCTCCGGCTCGACAGGGTCTCCTCGGTGGACGACGTCCTGGTCAACGCGACCGGCGCCGCCCTGGCCGCCCTCGCGTCCACCCGGTGGTGGCTGCCGCGCGAGGGGGCCGCGAAGTGACCGGCCGCCCGAACGCGGCACGCAGCCACCGGGCTTCGGACCGGCGGCGCTCCCGGGCAGCCGTCACCCTGGCGCTGCTGGCCCTCGCCGCGGCCGTGCTCTGCCTGCTCGCCGGCCACGGACTGCCCGGCAGGTCCGACTCGGCCGTGACGTCCGTCGCCGTCGACGGGGAAACCCGCAGCGAGACCCCCGAGGCGACCGCCGACGCCTCAGTACCGGAGTCCGGCCCCGGCACCTTCACCGTCGCGACCACCCACGCGCACCGCACCGGCGCGGGCCGGCCGTACCGGGTGGAGGTCGAGGACGACACAGGGGTCGACGCGGACGAGGCCGCCGAGCAGATCGCCGCGATCCTCGACGACGAACGGGGCTGGGCGCACGGGGCCGGTGTCACCTTCCGGCAGGTCGCCGACGACAGCGCCACACTGGTCATCCGCATCGCCACCCCGGACACCGCCGACGCCATCTGCGCCACCGGCGGCCTGGACACCGAGGGCGAGCTCAACTGCCGGGTGGGCCGGACGGTGGCCGTCAACCTCAAGCGCTGGCAGCTGGGCTCACCCGAGTTCGCCGGGCCGCCCGAGGAGTACCGGGCGCTGATCATCAACCACGAGGTCGGCCACTGGCTGGGGTACGACCACCGCGATTGTCCCGGCCCCGGCCGACCCGCCCCGGTGATGATGCAGCAGATCAAGGGCCTGCACGGCTGCGTCTCGAACGCCTGGCCCTACGCGGCGGACGGCAGCTTCCTCGACGGCCCCAAGGTGCCCTGAGCAGCCGGGAGTTCACGCATAGGCGGCCAGGAAGGCGCGGACGCCGCCCTCCGCGTAGCGGTCCAGTTCGGCGTCGTTGTGCTGGGCGCTGCCGTGGAACATCGCCTGGTTCACCGGGATCCACAGCAGCAGCCCGGAGAAGTGGTGGGCGGCCAGCAACGGATCGGGGGTCTTGAGGTTCCCCTGGTCGGTGAGGCGGCGGAAGGTGTCCGCCAGCGTGGCCAGGACCCGCTCGAAACCCTGCTCGTACCAGGCCGCGCCGAGCTCCGGAAAGGTATCGGCGTTGGCGATGATCAGGCGCCGCAGCTGGATGACCTGGGGCTGGGTGAGGCCCGTGAGGAACTGCCGGGCGAGCCGGGTCAGGTTCTCGCCGAGGGTGTCCGCGTCGGCGGGGATGTCGGCCACCAGGTTGACCAGGGCGTCGATGCGGTCCGTGGTGGCCAGCACGATGTCGGCGAACAGCTTCTCCTTGTCCGCGAAGTGCTTGTAGACGGTCTGCTTGGAGACCGCGGCGAGCTTCGCGATGTCGTCCATGCTCGTGCCCGCGTATCCCTTGTTCAGGAACACCTCGGTCGCGGCGTCCAGGATCGCCTGGTGCTTCCGCGCCGACCGGCTGTCCATCATCGGCTCCCTCTCCACGTCCACGTCTGCGTAGCCGAAGAGTACTGGACTGATCAGTACTCGTGTGAGTACTGTACCGTCCAGTTCCAGATCGCGGCCTGCTGTGGTCCGGAAACCATGTCAACCATGCAGCTATGGGGGTATTTCGCATGAGCAGGACCGTGGACAAGGTCGTCTCCGCCGACGGCACGGCCATCGCATTCGAGAAGCAGGGCACGGGCCCGGCCGTGGTGCTCGTCGGCGGTGCCTTGATGACCCGGGGCGCCTCCGCCGAACTCGCCGCGCTCCTGGCCGGTGAGTTCACGGTGATCACGTACGACCGCCGGGGCCGGGGCGACAGCGGGGACGGCCCGGCGTACGAGGTGCGGCGCGAGATCGAGGACATCGACGCGCTCATCGAGGGCCCGGGCGGTGGCTCCGCGATGCTCTTCGGTATGTCCTCGGGCGCCGTGCTCGCCCTGGAGGCGACGGCCCGGGGGAGTGCCGTACCGCGTCTCGCGCTCTACGAGCCGCCGTTCATCACGGACGAAAGCCGGCCGCCGCTGCCTGCCGATTACGTGGCGCACCTGACGGAGCTGATCGGCCGCGAGGCGCATGAGGATGCCGTCGCGTACTTCATGACGGCGGCGGTCGGCGTGCCCGGCGAGGTGATCGAGGGCATGCGGCAGGCGCCGTTCTGGGCGGACATGGCGGCCGTCGCCCACACCCTCCCGTACGACGGCCGGGTGATGGGCGACACCATGTCCGGCCGGCCGCTGCCGGTCGAGCGCTGGGCTTCGGTGACCGTGCCGGTGCTCGTCGGCAGCGGCGACATGGGCGATCCGCACATGCTGACCGGGGCCCGCGAACTCGCGGCGACGGGCGACAACTTCACCCTCCGGGTCTTCCCGGGTGAGGAGCACAACATCCCGGCGCAGGCCCTGACGCCGGTCCTCGCCGCCTTCCTCGGCGGCGAACAGGCGAGGTAATCGGCACGACCGGCCATCACACCCACACCAGAAGGAGCCACCGCATGACCGCACCGGTCAAGGGACCCGCCAGCTACTTCCCCTCCATCGAGAAGAAGTACGGCCGCCCCATCGACGAGTGGAAGGGCCTGATCCGCGCCTCCGACCTGACCAAGCACATGGAGCTCGTCGCCTGGCTCAAGGCCGAACACGGTCTGGGCCACGGCCACGCCAACGCCCTGGTCGCCCACACGCTGGCGGAACAGGGCAAGTGAACGCGGCCTGCCCGCTCCGTGGACCACGGAGCGGGCAGCCGGCGGTGGGGGAGGCGTTCACACCGGGCGGGGCGCAGCGTCCCGGGTGGTCTCCTCGGCCGGGGCGGCCGCGCGCAGCGCCGCTTCGACGCGGCGGTTGTTCGTCATGGACGCGGTGACCGCCGTCATCGTCAGGAGCAGCGCGGCGGCGGTGTAGAGCGGGGTGCGGATGTCGTACGCGGTCGCCAGCCAGCCGCCGACGAACGCGCCGAGGGGCGCGGCGCACATGGCGAGCATGCGGGAGGTCGACGCGACCCGGCCCATGAGGTGGCCCGGGACGATCGCCTGCCGGAGGGAGGGCCCGAGGACCATCGTGGCGCCCATGGCCGCCCCGCAGACGGCGAGCGCCAGCCCGGCCACGTACGGGTTCGAGGCGGAGGCCAGGCCCAGGATCGCCAGGCCCTCGACGGCGGCCGTGCAGGTCAGGGCGGTGCCGGTGCCGAGCCGTCGGCCCAGTTGCGAGGCGATGGCCGCGCCGAGCAGGCCGCCGGTGGCCTCCGCCGTGAGGAGCAGACCGAAGCCGTACGTGCCGATGCCGAGGCGGTCGTGGGCGAAGATGACGAGGACCGTCTCCACGGCGAGGAAGGCGATGTTCCCGACCGCCGGGCGCAGCGCCAGCCCCAGCAGCAACTGGTTGCGGAAGACGTAGGACGCGCCGGCCCGGGCCTGCTTGAGCAGCGACTCGCGGGCCTCCGGCACGGGCCGGGGCATGGCGGGCAGCGTACGCACGAGCAGTGCGGAGACCGCGAAGGACACGGCGTCGGCGACCAGCGGAACGGCCCGCCCGAGCGCCAGCAGCGCGCTGCCCGCAGGAGGCCCGGCGAACCCGGACATCGCTGTCTGGGCGCCGCGCAGGCGGGAGTTGGCGCGCTCCAGCTGCGCGGGGTCACGGCTGAGCAGGTCCGGCAGGTAGGCTGTGGCGGCGGTGTCGAAGAAGAGCCCGCCGAGGCCGAGCAGGAACGCCACGGCGGCCAGCAGCGGAATGCTCAGCAGGTCGAGTCCGGCCGCCACCGCGGGTATCGCGAGCAGCACCGCCCGTACCGTGTCCGCCACCCACATCGTGCGCCGGCGGTCCCAGCGGTCCACCAACGCACCGCCGAGGATCCCGAAGAGCAGCCACGGAAGCGTCCCCGCAGCCGTGACGAGGGCGAGGGCCAGCGGGTCCCGCGTCAGCGTGAACGCGATCAGCGGCAGCGCGGCGTGCGTGATCCCGTCACCAAGGGAGGAGACCGTCTGAGCGGTCCACAGCCGTCCGAATCCGGTCGGCAACTTCGTTCTGCTGGTTGTCACTTGGTGTCCCCCTCGGTCTGTCGGATCTGCGCGGGATGGAACAGTGCGAACACGAGCGAGGTGTCCGGCAGCGACGGATCGGACAGCTCCCGGTACTCGTCGGCCAGGGCCTGCAACCGAGCCCCCAGCTCCGCGAACTGCTCGTCGGTGAGCCGCAGATGCGCCATCCGTACGTGCCGCTCGCCGTCCGCCGGAGACGCCTCCAGGTCCGCCACCGCGTGCCGCATCAGCACATCCGGCCCGCCGTCGCCCGGATCCGGCAGCTCGATCGACCGGGCGGCCATCGCGTAATACCGCTCCATGACGCCCCGCACCTTGCGCGTCCGCACCACCTTCACCAGGCCGGCCCGCTCCAGGAGCCGCACGTGGTAGCTGGAACTCCCCTTCGCGAGGCCGACCCGCTCCGCGATCTGTGTGATCGTCGCGGGTTCGAAGCGGAGTACGGCCATGATCCGGTGGCGCGTCAGATTGGAGACCGCGCGCAACTGCTCGTCGGTGGTGACATGAAACGTCTCGGGGACGTCATCGGTTGGCATGCTCACAATGGTCAACGTTTCTTGACCATTGCGCAAGGGGTTTCCGCGACGAGACGTAGAAAAGGCCCCGGTCGGCGGAAATCCGCACGCTCCGGGGCCGGTTGAAGGTGTGCCCCTACTCGCCCGCCACCTCCTCGGGCTGCCAGCGCAGCAAGTCGCCCGGCTGGCACTGAAGTACTTCGCAGAGTGCGGCGAGCGTCGTGAAGCGCACCGCCTTGGCGCGCCCGTTCTTGAGCACCGCCAGATTGGCGGGCGTGATCCCCACGCGTTCCGCCAGCTCGCCGACGGACATCTTCCGCCTGGCCAGCATCACGTCGACGTCGACGGTGATCGGCATCAGATCACCTCGTTCAACTCGGCCTGCATCCGCGTGGCCTGCGCGTCACGCGCGACGGCCTGGGCGAGCAGCGCCCGCAGGACGAGCACGATGAGCGCGACCCCCAGGATGCCCACACCCACCCCGGCCATGATGACGGTGACCCCCGGGTCGTCCCGCTGGCCCGGGGCGTTCACGCCCGTGACCGCGAACCACACGAGGGCGGCCGAGGTGATCGCACCGATCACGCCGTCCACGTAACGAAAGGCGGCGTCGGAGAACACCGTGCCCCGGCGCGCCATCGCCACGAGCCGCCAGACGCATACGGCGACGACCTGGACCGACACCATCCCCAGGATCGTGAGCGCGCGCAACGGTGTCAGCGGCATCGACCCGTCCTCGGGATCGTTGCCGCTCACCAGCGCCCACACCATTCCCGCCTGTACGAAGAGGGTGCCGGCGCACACCACCACGAGCATGGCGCGCAGAGCGCCCACGGCCAGCCGTCCCATGATTCACCTTCCATCGATCAACGATGGAAAGCTATCGAAAAACGATAGGAATGACAATGTGTGGGGTGTCAATGAGGCCCAGTGCGTCAGCAGGCGGCCGCTTCCTCGACCGTGGCCCGTACGTACAGGACCGCGTCGAGTCCCGTGACCCGCAGCAGACGCTGGAGGTGCGGCCGTGGCCCGGCCACGCGCAGGGCGACCGCCCGATGGGTGAGGATCAGCAGGTTCAGGAGCGACGAATCCGCGAAGGTGATCCCTGACGCGTCCAGGACCACCTTCGGCTGCGTCCAGGCCGTCGTGGTCAGCGCCTCTTCGAGCCGTGCGATCGACTGCGCGTCGCAGGAGCCATGGGCCGCGACGACCCGGACCCCGTGCTGCGTGTACTGCGTCACCACGGCCTGCGGCGGGCCCGCCGAGGGTGCACTGCTTGCGCCGGCGCCGCTCACGCCTGCTGCCGGGACGGCTTCGCCGTACGACACCCCGAGCCTCCTGTGACTCTCACCATGTTCACGAATACGCGAAAAATATGTCATGTAGTTGAGGTCGGGCAAGGGGTCACGCTTAGATGGGGGCATGTCTGGAGTTCCCGAATCCCACACCGGATGGACGTTCATCACCAACCACGCGCGCGTACTGGCGACCATCGCCGAGGACTCGACCGTCCGGATCCGCGACATCGCCGCACGCTGCCGGCTCACGGAGCGCGCGGTCCAGCGGATCATCGCCGACCTCGAACAGGACGGATACCTCTCCCATACGCGAGAGGGCCGCGCGAACGCGTACCGGATCGCACCGGACAAGGTGCTGCGCCACCCCGCGGAAGCCGGCCTGTCCGTGGCCTCGCTGCTCACCCTCCTCGTGGAGGACGAGACGGACCGTGGCAGAGAGCCGGTGAAGGCGTCGTGAAGGCCGCGTATCGGAGGCGTGTCCGGGCGGTAGAGGTGTAACGCTGCGTCACCTCCGCGGGGGGTGGGTCGATTGCCATCGAGGGCGGTCCTGCGTGATAGTTGCCGCAAGGCAATGCTTGTCCGTCCAGTTGGAAGGTGGTGCGGCTCGCCGTAGGCGGGTCCCCCCTCATGGCTCCTCCCCAGGGAACTCCCGTTACGACAACCGACGAACGTCCCGCATCCGGCGCCTGGTCCACGGCGCCGTACCCGGTGATCGAGAGCGGTGTGAACGGGGCGCTGACCAGGCTGAACCCCGCGGCCTCCCGGCTCCTCCCGGACGCGCGTCCGGGGGCCCCGATGGCCGACGCGGTCCCGGCCTGGCTCGCACGGGCCGACCGGGAGCTGCGTGATGCCACGGCGGACACGTCCACGCACCCCCACCCGGGAGCGGCCCCGCCGGTCTCGGGGTGGATCGGCGGACGCAGCTACGAGGCACACCCCAGTCACAGTGACGACGGTGACGTGGTGTGGTGGCTGGTGGACGACACCGACCGCCGGCTCGCCGAAGAGGCGCTGGCCACCGAACGCGAACGGACCGCTTTCCTCGCGGAGGCGTCCAACGTCCTGCTCGCCTCGTTGAACACCGACCGGTGCGTGTCCGCGACGGCCCGGCTCGCCTCCCAGTACCTCGCCGAGGCGGCTGTCGTCGTCTCTCCCGCGAAGGGGGACAAGCTGCCCCTGGCCCACGCGGTCGCCGGCCAGGAGACCGTGCGCGGCCTCGTCGCGGCCGACCCGTCCGAGGTGCCGGGCCTGGACGAAGCGCTCCAGGGCTTCCCGCCCGTGCCCTCGCGCTGGATCGACCCCGCGTCGCTGCCCGCGTGGGTGATCCCCGAGGGGTACACCGGCACGATCACCTCGGTCGTCGTCGCGCCCCTGCCCGGCCAGGGAGTTTCGGCGGGCGCCCTGGTCCTGCTGCGCAGCGGCGGCCAGTTCACCGAGGACGAGCAGACCGTCGCCCGGATGTTCGCCGCACGTGCCGGGGCCGCCCTGTCGGCCGCCCATCTGTACGCCGAGCAGAGCGCCATCACCCGCACCCTGATGCAGGACCTGCTGCCGCCCCGGCTGCACCGCGTCCACGGCGTCGAATTCGCCGGCGGCTACCGGCCCGCCGCCGCACAGGAGCGTGTCGGAGGAGACTTCTACGACGTCCACCCGGCCGGCGCCCACGAGGACGGCTCCTCTCTGGTGGTCCTGGGCGACGTGTGCGGCAAGGGACTGGACGCGGCCGTGCTCACCGGCAAGATCCGCAACACCCTCCAGGCCCTCATCCCCATGGCGGACGACCACCAGAAGGTGCTGCGGCTCCTCAACGACGCGCTCCTCAACTCCCACCACACCCGCTTCGCGACCATGGTCCTGGCCTCGGTCCGGCGGACGGACCACCAGGTGCGCCTGCGGCTCACGGCCGCCGGGCATCCCGTACCGCTGGTGGTGCGGGCGGACGGCAGGGTCGAGGAGATCCGGACCCAGGGCACCCTGGTGGGGGCGCTGCCCGACATCGAGTCCCGTACCGCCGAAACGGTCCTGCGGCCCGGCGAGACGTGCCTGCTCTACACCGACGGATTCACCGAGGCCCGGGGCGGCCCGCTCGGCGACGAGATGTTCGGCGAGGCGAGACTGAAGCGGGCGCTCTCGGAATGCGCGGACATGCCCGGCGAGGCCGTGGTCGAGCGCATCCAGATGCTCGCCGCCGAGTGGGTGCGGGGCGGCGGCCACGACGACATGGCCGTCGTCGCGATCACCGCCCCCAGGACCACCCACCTCAGCGCGGTGGACGGGCACACTCGGGGCAGGTACACCGCATGACAACCTGCCTGCCCGATCTGACCGAACTGCGCGACCGCCTCATCGCCGCTGCCGCCCTGGACCGTGACGAGTTCGCCGCCGCCGGACTCGTCACCGGTGCCCTCGACAAGGGGGTGCCCGCCGAGACGGTGCTGCTGGACCTCATCGCGCCCGTGCAGGCGACGGTCGGCACCGAGTGGGCGGCCAACCGCCTCACCGTGGCCCAGGAGCACGCCGCCAGCGCCATCGTGGAGCGGGTGATCACCGCGCTCGCCCACCACCCGGCCGCGCGCACCACACCCCGGCACGGGAAGGTCACCGTGGCCTGCGTGGAGCAGGAATGGCACTCCCTGCCCGCCCGCCTGCTGGCCGAGGTCCTCACCCTGCGGGGCTGGGAGGTCGACTTCCTGGGAGCCCAGGTCCCCACCCCCCATCTCGTCGCCCACCTCCACCACACCGGCGCCGACGTCGTCGCCCTCTCGTCCTCCCTTCCCACCCGGCTGCCCGCCGCCCACGCGGCGATCACCGCCTGCCAGTCCGTCGGAGTGCCCGTCCTCGCCGGAGGGGCGGCCTTCGGGCCCGACGGCCGCTTCGCGCGCATGCTCGGCGCGAACGCCTGGGCCCCCGACGCCCGCACCGCCGCCGACCTGCTGGCCGCCGGCCTCGCCCCGCCCGCCCCGGCCGACGTACGGCAGCGGATCGACGACCTGCCGCACCTGGTCGACCAGGAGTACACCCTCGTCGCGCGCTCGCAGGGCCAGCTGGTCAAGCAGGTGCTGAAGGGGCTGTACGACCGGTTCCCGGCCATGGCCACGTACACGGACGTGCAGCGCGAACGCACCGCCGAGGACATCGCGCACATCGTGGAATTCCTCACCGTGGCCATCTACACCGACGACGACGAACTGTTCACCACTTTCATGACGTGGACCACGGGCATCCTCACCGCCCGCCACGTCCCCGCCCACTTCCTGCGGCCCGTCCTGGACATCCTGATGGCCGCGCTAAAGGACTTCCCCCGGGCCGTCCGGCCGCTGAGGCGTGCGAGAACCGCCTTGGCCGACGCCACCGCAGCACACCCCGGAGCACCCGCATGAGCGTCCCGTCCCTCAGCCTCACCGTCGAAACGCGCGGGGGAACCACCCGGCTGCGTCTCGCGGGCGTCCTCGACTACGACACCAGTGACGCCTTCGGTATACGCGCCACGGCATGCGTCGACGCCGACCCCAGGCCGGCCGAACTGCACCTGGACTGCGCGAAGCTCCGGCTCTGCGACTCCATGGGGCTCGCCGCCCTGCTGATGATCCACCGCCGCACCGTCGCGCGCGGCATCACCCTCGTCCTGGACGACCCGCCGCCCTCCATGGAGCGGATGCTCCGCATCACCGGGACACGGCACCTCTTCGCACCGGGCGCCGAGGAATCGCGGGGCGGCCCTGACGAACTGAGTGAGACGACCGACTGACGGCCCTCCGGACGCGCCCGGTCAGGGCAGCGCGGGCAGCTCCATCACCACCGTGATCCGTTTCCCGTCCGGGAAGACGCTGACGGACACCCGGCCGGCGAGCATCCGCACCAGCGGCCAGCCGTAGCCGCCGATCCTGGGCGCCTCCGCCCGCACCTTTGGCCCGGTCTCGGGCAGTTCCGCCGGGCTCTCGCTGCTGGCGTCGCCCACGGTGATACGCAGCCCGTCACCCGTGATCTCCGCCTCGAAGGCGGTCAGCCGACCGCCGTGCCGGAAGGCGTTCGTCACCAGTTCCGACGTCACCAGCAGCGTGTCGTCCACCACACGGGCCGGCCACTCGTCGAGAGCCGCCCCGAAGTGCGCCGCCAGCAGCTCGGTCACGATGCCCCGCGCCGCGGCCGCGTTCTGCGGAACGGCCGAAAGGACACCTTCCGCTTCCCCGCCCACTTCTACCGACATCCGCGTACGCCCCCGATCCGGCGGACCGACGCCCTCAGCACTGGAGCGCGGCTTCGGCGTCGTCCGCGAACCGGAACGCGCCGGCCGTACCCGTGACCTCGAAGAGCCTGCGTACGCCCGAGTGCAGCGGGCCGGCCAGGACGAGCGGCACACCCGCCTCCGCGTGTTCCCGCAGACCGCCCAGCAGGGCGTGGAGCGCCGCGGAGTCGGCGAACGTCACCCCGGACAGGTCGACCACCGTACGCACACCCCCGGCCGTCACCGCGCCGGTCAGCGCCGCCGACAGGTCACCGCTGCCCGACCACCCGTCCAGGCTGCCCCGGATCCGGATCAGCACCACGCCGTCGGCCGACTTCTCGGAACCGACTCCCCGTTCATCTTCCGCCATGAGCCGTATCCTCCTACGCCGCATCCCCGCACCGGCGCCCGGGGTCGGAAGGCGGTCCCGGGAGGCTGCCGGAGCGTGCGCCTCCCCGTGCGCCGGGCGCCGCCGGACCCGGTCAGCAGCGACCCCCTACGCTCGCTGGAGCAGGTGATTCCGGCTCGGGCGCGTTCCGGGCTCACGTGACATGGGCAATTTCCGACCAGCGGTCCTCACCGTTGGGAGGGACACCCCACATGACGAGTCACGCGACCGAAGCCGCACTCGAAAGCCTGCTGAACCGAGCCTTTCAGGCCACCCGCACCGGCGACTGCTGGACGACCCGGACCGACGAGGCATGGTGCCGCGTCGCCCCCCGTTCGGCGACCCGGCGCGACCAGGGCTGGAAGCTCCACCTGTCGGCGACGGCCGCCTCCGCACCGACGGTCCTCGTCAGGGCGCTGGACGTCCTGCTGCCCGACACCTCGGCCTTCAAGTTCGCCCGCTCCCTCGACCAGGTGAGCACCCTCAACTCCCGCGCCACGCCCCGGGGCAGCTCCGGAAAATTCATCACCGTCTACCCCCGCTCGGACGCCGACGCGGTCCGCCTCGCCCGCGAACTGCACCAGGCGACGGCCGGACTCCCCGGCCCCCGCATCCTCTCCGACCAGCCCTACGCCCCGTACAGCCTGGTGCACTACCGCTACGGAGCCTTCACCGGGCGCCAACGGCTCTCGGACCAGGGCCTGCTGATCTGGTACATCGAGGACCCCGACGGCAACCCGGTGGAGGACGAGCGCAGCGGCCGCTACGCCCCGCCCCCGTGGGCCGTCTGCCCGTTCCCCGCCACGGTGCCGCTTCCGCCCCCGGCGGCGGAGGCGGCGAGCGGCCCGGTCCTGCTCGGCGGCCGCTTCGCGGTACGGGAGGCGATCCGGCACACCAACAAGGGCGGCGTCTACCGGGGCACCGATGTCTCCACCGGCGCGCCCGTGGTCATCAAGGAGACCCGGCCCCATGTGGAGGGCGACGCCTCCGGGCGAGACGTCCGCGACTGGCTGCGCGCCGAGGCCCGGATGCTGGACAGGCTGAAGGGCACCGGGCTCGCCCCGGACGCCCTCGCCCTCTTCGAGCACGGCCGGCACCTGTTCCTGGCCCAGAGCGAGATCCCGGGCGTCAGCCTGCGGGACTGGGTCGCCGAGCGCTTCCGCGACCTGGGAAGCGAGGAGTACCGCCGCGAGGCACTGCCCCTGGTCGCCGAGCTCGTGGACCTCGTCACCGCGGCCCATGCCCACGGCTGCGTCCTGCGCGACTTCACACCCGGCAACGTCATGGTCCGCCCCGACGGCGAATTGCGCCTCATCGACCTGGAACTCGCCGCCGAGGACGCGGGCTCCTGCCTGCCGACCCGGGTCGGCACCCCCGGCTTCAGCGCCCCCGAACGCCTGAGGGACGCGCCGGTGTCCGTGACGGCCGACTACTACAGCCTCGGCGCCACCGCGTGCTTCGTCCTGACCGGCAAGGTGCCCAACCTGCTGCCCGAGGAGCCCGTCACCAGGACCGGTGAGGAACGGCTCGCCGCCTGGCTCGGAGCCTGCGGACCCGCCGGACCCCCGGACGCCGTGGCGGAGATGATCACCGGGCTGATGAAGGACGAGCCAGCCGCCCGCTGGGACACCCGCCGGGCGCGCGAGGCCCTCCGCGTTCCGGACACCCCCCGCGCCACGCGTACCGCACCGGCACGTGCGGTACGGGACGAGGACCTGGACCATGCCGTCGCCGGACTCGTCAACCACCTGATCGACACCGTGACGCCCGAAGACGTCCGGCGCCTGTGGCCGGTGTCCACCGCGTCCGGCGAGACCAACCCGTGCACCGTGCAACAGGGGGCGGCCGGGCCCCTGGCCGTCCTGACGCGGTACTTCGAACTGACCGGGGACTCCCGGCTGCCCGAAGTCCTCGCGGCGGCCGGCCACTGGATCGCGGACCGCACCCACCTCCAAACCACCCGCCCCGGACTGCACTTCGGGGACCTCGGCACCGCCTGGGCGCTGTACGACACCGGCCGGGCCCTCGCCGACCAGGCGCTCATCGACCACGCGCTCACCCTCGCGCTGACCCCGCAGGAGCCCACACTCCACCACGACATCACCCACGGCACCGCCGGCAGCGGCATGGCCGCCCTCCACCTGTGGCAGCGCACCGGTGACCCGCGTTTCGCCGGACTGGCCGAGGAAGCGGCCGACCGGCTGGCGTCCGCCGCGCGGCGGAGCCCGTCGGCGGTGAGCTGGCCGGTCCCCGCCGAAGCGGTCTCCGGCGAGGCCGGCAAGCAGTACCTGGGCTTCGCCCACGGCTCCGCCGGCATCGGCTGCTTCCTCCTGCTCAGCGCGGCCGCCTCCGGGCGCCAGGACCACCTGCGGCTCGCGGTGGAGGCGGGCGAACACCTTCTGCGCAGCGCCGTACGGATCGGCGGGGCGGTCCAGTGGCCCGCCCAGGCCGGCGACGAACCCACCGCCCCGTACTGGTGCCACGGCTCGGCCGGCATCGGCACGTTCCTCGTACGGCTTTGGCAGGTCACCGGCGACGACCGGTTCGGCGACCTCGCCCGCCGCAGCACCTCGGCCGTCACCGAACGCGCCTCCCGGGCCCCGCTCTCCCAGTGCCACGGCCTCGCGGGCAACGGCGACTTCCTGCTCGACCTGAGCGCCGCCACGGGGGAGCCCGCCCACCACGCCATGGCCGAAGCCATGGGCCGCCTCGCCGTCACCGAAGGCGCCCGCCGCCACCGGCACCTGGTCTTCCCCAACGAGTACGGCGACGTCTCGACCAGCTGGAGCGACGGATCGGCCGGAATCCTGGCCTTCCTCCTGCGGCTCCGCCACCCGAACTCCCGGCACTGGCTCGCCCAGCTGCCGGGCTGAGCGGCAGAGAACCTGCCGCCGAAACACAAGAAGAAGGAGAGAACCATGGAAAACCAGACCCAGGACCTCGAACTCCTCGCCCACCTCCACGCCCTCCCCGAGACCGACCCCGTCGGCGCCGAAGCGGGCTTCTCCGGCACGTGTGAGTGCATCGGCCTGCTGACGGTCCTCAACACGGTCTGCATCGGCATCAGCTGCGCCTAGGACCGGCCCACCGTCCGGGGGGGGGGGGGGCCGGGGCCCCCCCCCCCCCCCCCCCCCCCCCCCCCCCCCCCGGGGGGGCCCCCCCCCCCCCCCCCCCCCCCCCGCGCGGGGCCCCCCCCCCCCCCCCCCCCGCCGGGGGGGGGGCCCCCCCCCCCCCCCCCCCCCCCCCCGCACCCCACCGGCGAACCAGAGGTGAGGACCGCACCATGCGACTTCACACCGGCGGCGAGGAAATCGCCCCCGAGCACACCCCCGCCACCCTCGGCCCGCCCGAGTACGCCATCAGCACCCGCGGCCTCGTCAAGAGCTACCCCGGGCCCAAGGGCACCACCACACGCGCCGTGAGCGGCCTCGACCTGGACGTCCACCGGGGCGAGACCTTCGCCTTCCTCGGACCCAACGGCGCCGGGAAGTCCACCACCATCGCCATGCTCTGCGCCCTGGCCCGCCCCACCGCCGGCCACGCCACCGTGGCGGGCGCCGACGTCCGCACCCAGCCCCACCAGGTACGGCAGCGCGTCGGCATGCTGTTCCAGCAGAGCGCCCTCGACCCGGACCTGACACCCGAGCAGAACCTCCGCATCCACGCCCGCCTCTACGGCCTGCGCCGCGCCCACGTCCGCCGGCGCACCGCCGAAGTGCTGGAGGTGGCCGGACTCACCGACCGGCGCGCCTCACCCGTACGCACCCTGTCGGGAGGCATGCGGCGCCGCCTGGAAATCGCCCGCCAGCTCCTGCACGCACCGGGCGTCCTGTTCCTGGACGAGCCCACCACCGGCCTCGACCCCCACGCCCGCGCCCAGATCTGGGACCACCTGTACGCCCTCCGGGAGCGGAACGGCAGCACGCTCTTCATCACGACCCACCAGCTGGACGAGGCGGCCAACTGCGACCGTGTCGCCATCATCGACCGCGGCCGGCTGGTCGCCCAGGGCGCGCCCGGCGCGCTCAAGGCCGCCATCGGCGACGACCGGGTCATGCTGCGCACCAGCCAGGACGAGCGAGCACACCGTGTCGTCCACCGCATGGTTCCGCGCGGACACTCCGTCACCAGGGAGGCCGACGGGATCTGCCTGCGGCTGCCCGACGGCAGCTCCTGGATTCCCCGCCTCTGCGCGACCCTGGAGAGCCACGGCATCGCCGTCCGCTCCGCGTCCGCCACCCCGCCCACCCTCGACGACGTCTTCTTCCACCACACCGGCCGCAGCATCCACAGCACCCAGCCCGGCGGCGGCCGATGACCACACTCCCGCTCCACGCACCCGGCACCGGGGAGAGCACCCGGCCGGCCCGGCTGCGGCACGAACTGCGCGCCGTCCACGGCCTGATCCACCGGGACCTGCTCCGCCTGGCCGGCCAGCGCGCCCACACCGCGCTGATGCTGCTCCACCCCGTGCTGTACCTGCTGATCCTGGGCGGCGGGCTCGCCAAGCTCATCCCCGACTCCACGCTGGGCGTCGGCTATCAGACGTACCTGTTCCCCGGCATGCTGATGATGACCGTGCAGACCCCCGCCATCCTCGTCGGCATCCGCCTGATCACCGACCGCCAGAGCGGCTATCTGCGCGAACTCCTCATGGCCCCGGTCAGCCGGACGACCCTGCTCCTGGGCAACTGCGCCGGCGGCACCCTGGTCGCCACGATCCAGGGCGCCGTACTGCTGAGCCTGGCCGGAGGCGTCGGCCTGCCTTACGACCCGCTCCTCCTGGCGCTGCTCCTCACCGGCATGGCCCTGATCTCCTTCACGATCACCGCCCTCGCCCTCACCCTGGCCGTGGGCCTGAGCAGACCCGAGACGTTCCACACGCTGCTCGGCGTGATGATGATGCCCCTGCTGTTCCTCTCCGGCGGCTTCTTCCCCCTCCAGGCGCTCCCCGGCTGGACCCACGCCCTGGCCGCCGTGAACCCGCTCGCCCACGGAGTCGACATGCTGCGCGGCAGCATCGCCCTGCGCGCCCCGGACGCTGCGGCCGCCGGCGGACTCACCTGGGCCGGCCACCCGATCCCCCTCGTCGTGGAGGCGGCCCTGCTCCTGATCAGCGGCGCGGGTGCCCTGCTCTGGGCCGCCCGCCGGTTCGCACGGCAGGAATGACCCGCATCGCACGAACCGCAGGCCCTGCGCCGAACGGGTGGGTACGGCACCGGCCATGCGTGTTCTCTCCGTGACGCACGGGCCCGGCGTGAGGATGTCGGCGGAATGGGTGCACCGGTCAATCACGGCTGAGAGCGGGGACGTCACGTGGCGGATACAAGGGGCTCGACAGCGCAGCTCGGCGCGTGGGCGGAGATGCGGGACGCGATCACCACCAGAGCCGTGCTCGTCATGGTGGGCGTGCTGCTGCTCCAACTGGGCTTCGCCCTCTCGTACATGGGGGCGTTCCACGCTCCGAAGCCCCACCGCATCCCGATCACCCTGGTCGCCCCGCGCCCCGTGGAGGCCGACCTGGTCGCCCGGCTCAACTCACTGCCCGGCGACCCGGTGCACGTCACCGCCGTACAGGACCGCGCGCAGGCCAGGGCCCGGCTGCTGGAGCGCAAGACCGACGCCGCGCTGATCGTGGCGGTGACCGGGCGCACCGACACGCTGCTCGTCGCCTCGGCCGGCGGCCCCTCGGCGGCCGACGCCGCCGCGAAGGTCGTGGCGACCGTGGAACGTACGCAGAACCGGGCACTGACCGTACGCGACATCCACCCGCCCGCCGCGGGGGACAGCCGAGGGCTCTCGTCGTTCTACCTGGTGCTCAGCTGGACGATCGGCGGCTACCTCGCCGCCTCGGCACTCAACATGGCGGCCGGATCCAAGCGCCCCACGCTCCGGCGCTCCATCGTGCGGCTCGCGGCGATGGTGCCGTACGCCTTCATCTCCGGAATCGGCGGCGCCCTCATCGTCGGCCCCGTGCTGCACTGTCTGCCGGGCGCCTTCTGGGAGCTCGTCGGCATTGGCACCCTGGTCGTCTTCGCCTCCGGTGCCGTGGGCGTGGCGCTCCAGTCGCTGCTCGGCACGATCGGGCTCGGCCTGACCATCCTCATCTTCACGATCCTCGGCAACCCGAGCTCCGGCGGCGTCTACCCGGCCTCCCTGCTGCCGCCCTTCTGGGCCGCGATCGGCCAGGCCCTGCCACCCGGCGCCGGGACGACCGCCGTCCGGAACACGGTCTACTTCGACGGCAACAACACCACGGGCGCCCTCTGGATCCTCGGCGCCTGGGCGTTCGCCGGGATCGTCGTGGCCCTGGTGGCCGCCGCCGTGCGCGGCCGGCGGGCCCGTACGGAAACCCGTTAGGCGACCGCTGCGGCCCCCTGCTACATTCTCCCCGGCCGTGCGAAAGAACGAGGAGGTGGTACCCGTGAACGCAGTATCGACATGGGTGCTCCCCTCCGGGGTCACGGTCGGGCGATAGGCAGATCGTCCGGGAGCGCCGTTCTGTGCACTCCCGAAAGGCACGATCATGCATTTCACTTCCGAGCAGCGCCTGGACGACGGCGTACTCGAACGCTCCTTCACCCTCGATGGCATCCCGGGCATCCTCTGGACGCCCGAGTCGGCTTCGGCGTCCGCACCGGTGCCTTTGATCCTCCTCGGTCAGCCTCCCCTCGGCCTGAACAGGATGTACCCGCGTCTGGCCGGCCGGGCCCGGCACTCCGCTGCGGAGGGCATCGCCACGGCGACCATCGAACTCCCCGGCTGCGGCGACCGGCCCCGGCTGCCCGCCGTCGAGCAGGCCCGCGCGGACATGCGGCAGGCCCTGGACGCGGGCGAACCGGTCGGTGACGAGATCATCGACCGCCTCGTCCTGCCGCTGGTCGACCAGGCGGTTCCCGAGTGGCAGGCCGCCATGGACGCGGTCCTCGCGCTCCCCGAGGTCACCGGCCCGGTGGGCTACTCGGGCGGTGTGATCTCCATCGGCGTCCGGCTCGCGGCGGTCGACCCGCGCATCGCGGCCGCCGGACTCTTCGCCGGCAGCTTCATCCCGCGCTCCACGTACGACGAGGCCCGCCGGCTCACCATCCCGCTGCACGTCCTGTTGCAGTGGGACGACGAGGGGAACGACCGGCAGGCGGCGCTCGACCTGTTCGACGCCTTCGGCTCCGAGGAGAAGGCGCTGCATGCCAACATGGGCGGCCACACCGGCGTCCCGGCATACGCGGGGGCCGCGGCGGCCCACTTCTTCACCCGGCATCTGAAGTAGGGCCGCGGGGGCACGACCCGTCCCACCTGCCGGAAGGGTTCACAGCTCAGGCGCCTAAGGTGTCTGCTGTACGGGTGTGGCCCCGCACGCATGGACGACAACGAAGGAAAGAGGTGACGTGATGCTCCGCAACGGTCTGGAACCGTGGCACCTGCTCATCGTGGCACTGGTGGTCATCATGGTGTTCGGCTCGAAGAAGCTTCCCGACATGGCGCGCTCCCTGGGCAAGTCCGCCCGCATTCTCAAGAGCGAGGCCAAGGCGATGAAGGCCGAGGCGAATGCCGATCCCGCCGCGCCGGGGCACTCGTAACCTCTGCGCCGACGAGGGGCCGGGGCGGCGGCGAACAACGAGCCGCCGCCCCGGCCCCTTCGTGTGCCTCCTAGCCGGTGCGCACGACGGCCTCGATGTGGCCGAGGTGGGCCGCGAGGATGTCCTCGAAAGCCGCCTGGTGGTCCGTCTGGAGCGGGCGGAGATCACGGGCGAAGTGCGCCAGGGCGGGGAAGCGCTCGGGGTCGGCGCCCAGGACCGCCACCCGGAACAGCTCCTTGCCCTGCTCGCGCTCCTCCGGCGTGAGGGTGTCGGCACCGGCCTCCGACGCGATCAGCGAGGCGATGAGGACCACGATCCGGTGGTAGCGCACCGGAATCTCCTCGTCGGCCAGCCCCGAGGCGCGCAGTGCCTGAAGCACCTCCTCCACGACGAGCCGTGAACCCGCGCCGCTCGACACGTAACGCGCCCAGACCGCGGCGAGCTGCGGCTGCAGGCGGAAGGCGTCCCGCACGCGCAGGGCCAAGGCCGTGAGGCGCTGCTTCCAGTCGCCCTCGGGGCGGTAGCCCTCCATGGCGGTCAGCAGGACCCGGTCCGCGACCGCGCGCAGCAGCTCCGTCTTGCTGCGGAAATGCCGGTAGAGGCTCGACGAGTCGGTCCCGAGGACTGCCGCCAGTTTCCGCACGCTGAACGACTCCGTCGCGCTCGTACGCAGCAGTTCAGCCGCCGCGTCCAGGATCTCTTCGCTCGTCCAACGCCTTCGGCCTGCCATGTCGCTCCTCTCGCCGACCTCCAGCCTAGCTCATGCACTTGGCGTTGCACGCGGTGCGTGCATAATGGGGTGCATGAGCTGCCGGGCGACCCGGCAGGAGGTGGGCCGGCGTGTGCGACCGCCGGTCCCGGGGGTTACGAAGGGACGCACGCCATGAAGAACCGACTGGATTCCACGGCACTGGACGCCGCCATCGAGAACGTGCACCGCGCGGGAATGCCGGGCCTGTTCGCCGAGGTCCGGCACGGCGACCGGGTCTGGCGCGGCGCGGCCGGGGTCGCCGACACCGCCACCGGCCGGCCCGTCGACGCCGCCATGCGCCACCGCATCGGCAGCGTCACCAAGACGTTCACCGCCGCCGCGGTCCTGCGCCAGGCCGAGCGCGGCCGGATCGAGCTCGACGCGCCGATCGGCCTCTACCTGCCGACGCTGGTGCCGGGGGAGCGGGGTGAGGCGATCACCGTACGGATGCTGCTCAACCACACCAGCGGCCTCGCCGAGTACCTCCCGTACGCCTATCCCTCCCTCAAGGCGTTCCCCGTCATCGCCGAGACCGGGCCCGAGAGCCTGGACGACCACCGGTACACGCGGTGGGAACAGACGGACCTGATCGCCATGGGCGTCGGCGCACCCGCCGCCTCCGCTCCGGGCGGCGCGCCGGGGCTGTACTCCAACACCAACTACCTGCTGCTCGCCGAACTCCTGGCGCAGGTGAACGGCACCACGGCCGAGGAGTGCATCACCCGCGACGTCATCGAGCCCGCCGGGCTCACGGACACCGCGTTCCCCACCGGACCGGAGATCGACGGACCGCACGCACGGCTCTACGAGGCGTGGTTCGGCAAGATCGACCCGCCGCGCGACTACAGCGTCTTCGACATGTCCTGGACGGGCCCATCGGCCTCCCTGATATCGACCGTCGCCGACGTGAACCTCTTCTACGCCCAGCTCCTGGCCGGAAAGATCGTCACCCGGTCCTCGCTGGACCAGATGCGGCGCACCAACCCGGTCATCTCCCAGGAGGGCCGGATCATCGAGTACGGCCTCGGACTGCACCCGACGGAGACGCCGGGCCAGGACACCTTCTGGGGCCACGGCGGCACGGTCTGGGGCGGCGGCACCCTGGCCATGACCCGCGCCGACGGCGAACGCCAGATGGCGGTGGCGGTCAACCTCCAGCGGTGGAACCGTCTGGACGCCTCCGGCAGGCCGCAGCCCCACCCCATCGACGCGGCGCTGGAAGCCCTGTACCGGGTCGCGATGTACGGCTGACCGGTCAGTCGCACAGGTGGCGCGGACCGCGTACGCGCAACTCGTCCAGCACCGTGGCCGTTCCGGGCGGCGGCGTGAAGATCCGCAGGCGCTGGTCCGCCGCAGGGGTGGCCAGCACCTCGCAGTCCAGATCGATCCTGCCCAGCTCCGGATGGACGAGCCGGTACGGATGCGACCGCCGTACGGCTACCTCGTGCCGGTCCCACAGTGCGGCGAAGTCCGGGCTCGCCGCCCGGCATCGCGCCACCAGTGACCGGGAGGCCGCGTCGTCCCCGCGCCGGGCCGTCGCGGCCCGCAGGTCGGCCACCAACTGCCGCGCCTGCTCCTCGTGTTCCTCGGCCGCGAAGTGGCCGCGCACCACCGGATCGGTGAACCAGCGCAGGACGATGTTGCGGTCCTCCTCCGCGACCGAGCAGACGCAGCCGAACAACGCGAGCGCCAGCTCGTTCTGCGCCAGCAAGTCGCCCAGGTCGCTGACCACTTGGACGGGCACCCCGTCCAGCCGGTCCAGCAGATACCGCAGGCCCGGGCGCAGGTAGCCGCCGGCCCGCGCGCCCTCCGGCGGGCGGTGCCCGGCGAGCACGTACAGATGGTCCCGCTCGTCCTCGGTCAGCCGCAGCGCGCCCGCCAGCGCGGCGAGCACCTGGACGGAGGGCTGCGGTCCACGGGCCTGTTCGAGCCGCATGTAGTAGTCGGCGGACATCCCCGCGAGGACGGCGACCTCCTCGCGGCGCAGCCCCGGTGTCCGCCGCCTCGACCCCTCGGCGAGCCCGGCCTCGCGCGGCGTCAGCCGCTCCCTGGACCGGCGCAGGAAATCGGCGAGCTCTGGACGCTTCGGTGTCATGTCGGGCTCAGGATATCGGCCCCGGGGCGCCGCATCCTGGGACCGCCGGTCCTAGGTGTAACGCTCCGCTCCCGGCCGGGCACCGGCGGCGGCACGATCGGCACAGGGCCTGTCCGCGGCCTGTCCGACACACAGATCGGCGGTCGCACGATGAAGGAATCCACACTGTCGGTTCCGGGCGCACGCCTGCGCCACACCGTCCGAGGCGACGGTCCGGTGCTCCTGCTCATCGCGGGAGGCCACCACGGGATCGACGCCACCGAACCGCTGGCACGCCACCTCGCCGACCGGTACACCGTCGTCACCTACGACCGGCGCGGCCTGTCCGGGAGCACCACCGACGCCCCCGCGAGGACGCTCGCCACGCACGCCGAGGACGCCTCCCGCCTGCTCCGCAGCCTCGGCCCGGAGCCCGCGCTCGTCTACGGAACCAGCCTCGGGGCCCTCATCGCACTGGAACTGACAGCCTGTCATCCCGAGCAGGTCGCGGCGGTCGTCGCTCACGAACCACCCGCCGCGCGCCTGCTTCCGGATCCCGGGCAGGGCATCGGGCGGCTGCTCGCCGTCGAGGAGACCTTCCAAACGCACGGCGCGGACGCGGCCATGCGCGCGTTCGCGGCCGACCTCGACATCGACCCCGCCGACTCCGAGCCGGACCTCCCGCCACGCGCTCCCGGGCCGGACCGCGTGCGGAACGCGGAGGTCCTGCTCACCTACGACCTGCCGGCGATCAGGGCACACGTCCTCGACCCGGCCGCGCTCGTCTGCTCGCCCGCCCGCATCGTGGCCGCGGCCGGCGAGAAGTCGGGCCACCTCTGGACGCACACATGCGCCGAACTTCTCGCCGGCGCGCTGGGGACACGTCTGGAGACGTTCCCCGGCGGCCACAACGGATACGCGTTCCGCCCGCGCGCCACCGCGGACCGGATTCACGCGGTGCTCGGTGTCACTCGAAGAACTTGAGGCTGTAACCGGTGTCGGTGTTCGGCCCGGGGACGTTGGCGCGGCTGTACGTGGTGTTGCCCCACCAGCAGAAGGAGCCGGTGTACCAGTAGCGGTTCTCCCAGCTGTACGGGGTGCCCTTGGCCACCGCGTGGAACATCAGCGGGAACGTGGGCCCGGCCGGCGGGCTGGTGGCGATGTCCCCGTCGAGCAGGACGAAGGTGTGGTGGCCCGGGCCGTTCACGTTCAGGGTGGGGTCCCAGCCGGTCATCATCGTCGCGCGGTTGGAGCCGAACAGGCAGCCGTTGGACTTGTACCAGTCCCACACGTACGTCGGGTCGCCGCCCGCCCGGAGCCGCAGTTCCGCGACGCAGTACTGATC
This sequence comes from Streptomyces sp. NPDC097595, assembly GCF_044761525.1. Lineage (NCBI taxonomy): Bacteria > Bacillati > Actinomycetota > Actinomycetes > Kitasatosporales > Streptomycetaceae > Streptomyces > Streptomyces sp. NPDC097595. Next base: position 117,084 of record NZ_JBIWCN010000014.1, read on the forward strand.
GCTCCAGCTGCCGTTGGCGGAGTAGGTGATGTGCAGCTGCCCGTTCGGGTCCTTGATCGCCTCGGGGCCCTCGTTGATGAAGGGGTTGCCGACGACGCGCTCCCAGCTCTCCCTGGGCTGGGAGATGATGTACCGGGCGCCCGTGGGGGTGGTCGGGCTGCTCATCCGCGCGATGTAGAGGTTCTGCTCGACGTTGGTCGTGCCGGCCCAGCCCGACCAGACGAACCAGCGCTGTCCGTTGAAGGTGAACATGGTGCCGTCGATCGCCCACTTGTCGTCGGGCAGGGCGAGCTTCGTCGCGGCGGTGTATCCGGTGTCGGGGCCCGCGGAGCTGATCACGTACATGCGGTGGGCGGCGCCCCGGCCGGCCGAGAAGTACACGTAGTAGCGGCCGCCGTCCCGCACGATCTCCGGGGCCCAGATCTCGCCCAGGTTCCCGGTGTCCGACCACACCTGCCGGGCCGGGGCCGAGGCCAGACCGCCGGTCGAGGACGCCTGCCGGACGCTGATGCCGCCGCCGGTCGACTGGACCGAGATGTACGTCCCGCCCACGCGCAGCACGCTGGGATCGGCGCCACGGATGGCCGTCTGCCCCGCCTCGGCGGGCCGGGCGGAGATGAGCGACATCGTGAGGGCCAGAAGCATGGACAGCGCGAAGGCTGCCACACCGGAGATCCGGGAGACTCTCATGGCTTCCCTTTCCCGTGTGGGGGGCATGGGGACGGACTGACTCCATGACCCTATCCACGCAGGGGTGTGTCCATGTCAAAAATTCCGTCTCACCCCTCGTAATCCTCGATGAGACGGCTGATGACACCGCGCAGGACGTCCGCCCTGGCCCGGTCCACCCGCTGCTCGCGCAAGGCGCGTTCCACCGACCGGAGCCGCTGCCACGCCTCCGGGTCCGCGTCCATGACCTCCTCCACGAGCGGCGAGGAGACCAGCTCCAGGCACTCGGCGAGCCGCAGCCGGGTGGCGGCGGCCGGCGGGCCGGAAGGGGGCTCGGCGAACCCGTCCGTCAGGTACCGCGCGGGATCGCCGAGGCTCCAGCCGGCGACCGCCCCCTCGTGGACCAGCAGGGCCACATCGGGGGCGACCCCGAGCCGCGCGTCCCATTCCCTGCCGAGGAGGCGGGCGTCCGCGAGGCAGTTCAGCGCGCGGCCCTCGGGGTCGCAGTGGAACACCGTGGTCGGGGGCATGCCGAACTCCCCGACGACGTCCGCGCGCAGCCCGGCCGCCCGGGTGCGCGGCGCACGGTCCGCAGCCTCGGAGACGTACCGCGCGGGCACGAAGAACGTGAGACTGCGCAGCTCCCGGCTGTCGCGGTCGAAGCGGACGTACTCGTCCTCCGACCACAGCCACCGCATGCTGCCGAACGTCTCCGACAGCTCCCGCTCGCGTCCGGCCGGGTCCGCGTACCCCGCGACGATCAGCTGGAGATCGCGGAAGTCGAAGCGGGGGGTGAACGCGAGGGGCCGGTCCGTCGTCTCGGCGGCCATGCCGTCGCCGATGGTGACCTTCACCGTGGTCGTCGCCTCACTTGATGCGCCTCGCGGCCGCCAGGTAGCCGCCCTTGGTGTCGTGGATCTTCCCGTTCACGATGTCCTCGTGGGTCACCGGGGGCTGCGGGTCGTCGGGCGAGCCGCCGAGCGCCTTGGCCCCGGTCTCGCCCTTCTTGCCGGAGGGGCCGTAGCCCGTGATGACGTCACCCGCCCCGGCGCCGGGGCCCTTCGTCACCACGATGTCCTCGCCCTTCCGGAAGATGAGATTCCCGCGCTGTCCCTGGGAGAGGTACACCGCGTCCGGGGCCTTGAGGATCTCCGCCACGCGTGCGTCGCTGAAGTGGGGGTGGTAGTTGCTGGACTTGCGCACCTTGCCGTCCCCGGCCCGGTCGATGACGGTCTCCGCGGCCTGCACCGCCTTGGCGTCGGGGCACTTGGGGCCGGAGGAGAAGCCGGCCCATGTGGACGGACGAAGGTGCACGGGGGCGGTGGAGCGGAACAGCCCGGCCGGCACGGTGACGCCTCCGGAGCGGGCCGCCGTGCCCGAGGCCGAGGTGCGGGGCGTGCAGCCGCCGGCGTCGCGCTCCTGGCGTACCCGGTCGACCAGCTTCTTGACCTCGGTCTTCGCCAGGGCATAGGCGTTGATCAGGGTGTCGGCGCGGTACGGGATCCGGTACTGGACGAGGCGGCCGCCGCTGGCCCGGGAGCGGGCCCGTGCCTCGTTCTTCTTCTGCGCCTCGACCGAGGCGAAGGTGGGTCCGGCGCCCGGGTCGGAGCAGGACAGGTTGCCCGACACGGACGTTCCGGAGACCGTGAAGGAGCTCTGCGGACTGGTGCACCGGCCGGCGGACCTGCCGTCGATGCTGAAGGAGGCGGTCATCACCGCAGTGACCTTGCCGCTGACCAGACGGCTCCTGGCGCTGGTGGTGAGGTGTCCGGAAAAGCTGTTCCTGGCCGTGCAGCCACCGGTACCGCACTTCACCGTGCCGCCGCTGCTGAGGGTCAGGCTGATGCCGCTGTCGGTGGCGTTCTTCAGCTCCTCCGTCTGCTTCTCCAGCGTGTCGTACATGGGGTCGACGGCGTCCCCGGCGACCGGCGCCAGGTCCAGCCCCTCGGAATCGCTCTCCGCCAAGGGGCCGTCCGTCAACTCGGGGATCTCGGGCGGATCCTCGTCGTCCGATCCCGCCCGGGCGGTGACGGTCGTCAGCCGGACCGGGGCCGCATCGGCCGAACCGCCGGACGTGCCTCCGGGGCGCGCGGCACCGTACGACTCAAGACGCAGCACGCGGTGGGGCTTCTGCTTCGTGACGAGCAGCCGGCCCGCCGAGGTGTCCACCGCGAGCGCCGGGGTGCCGTCGACGGCGGGCGGCCGCGCGGATTCGCTGGGGGCCGGTGTGCCCTCCAGCGGGTCGAGCGCCTTCGCGAGCGCGGTCGCCAGGTCGGGCGGGGCCGGCACGTGTCCGACCGTCTCCTGGGTGATGCTGTCGCTCTCGTCGGCGGCCGCCCACGCGCCGGAGGCCGAGCCCTTCGCCCGGGTGAAGGTCCTGCCGCCGATGTGCAGAACCTCGCGGGCGAGTCCGGAGCTCCCGACCTCCACGGCACCGAAGCGGCTGCCGGACGAGGTGACGGTGATGTCCCGCTTCACCGGGTCGTCACCGGAGTCCCGGTAGCGCAGACCGGGGGCATCCGCCAGGGCGGCCACGGCCTGCCGGAACGGCTTCAAGTCCCGCTTGGCCACCGGCTCGTCCGACCCGGCCCCGCCGTGCCGGACCAGCAGTCCGGCCACGAGCCCCGCGGCCAGCACCCCGACCCCGCCGAACAGCAGCAGACGCTTGCGCCGCCGGACGGGCGGCGGCTGCCCCGGCCCGTACTGCGGCGGACCGTACGGGTATTGCGGCGGAGGACCGTAGGGCGAGCGCGGCGGCGGTACGGCCTGCGGGGGGTAGGGGCCCTGCGGCGGCGGCCCGAAGACCCCGGACGGGGCGGCGTACGGGGAGTGCTGAGGCGGTACGTCCGCCGGAGGGGGCGGCCCGAAGACCCCGGCCGGCGGGCTGTGCGGCATGCCCTGCGGCGGGCGGTCCGCCGGGTTCGCGTACGCGTCTTCGTGTTCCGTCATGAACTTCCCCCGTGGCTGGTCCGTGTTCCGCTGATCGTTACAGGGACAGTGTGGGGGTGACGCCCCCTCGTGCCACCGGAATTCGGACACCGGCCCCGGGTCAGGGCAGCCGGTCGACCAGCCCGTCGACGTACTCCGGAGTGAGTGGGCCCATGCCGAACAGGACCCGGCTGTACATCGGGGCCAGCACGTAATCCAGCACGGTGAGCGCTTCGGGAGCGGACTCGCCCCGCTCGTGAGCGCGGTCGAGCATGGACTGCAACTGCCTGATGCGCTCGGTCCGCAGGGCGTCGCGTGCCTGCATGCCCTGCTCGCCCGCGTTCGCCAGGGCGACCGCCAGGTGCAGGACCGCCGGTCCTTCGGGTCCGGTGATCTCCCGGGCCACCTGGGAGGCGTACGTACGCAGATCGCCGTCCAGGCTCCCGGTGTCGGGCATGGGGGAGCGCGCGTTGAGGCGGTTGAGCGCCACATCGCAGAGCAGGGCCTCCAGATCGCCCCACCTGCGGTAGATGCTGCTGTCGGCCACGCCCGCGCGGGCCGCGACCTCGCCGACGGTGAAGTTTCCGTAGCCGCGCTCGCTGATGAGCTCGGTGACGGCCTGGTGCACCTGCGCGCCGACCCGCGCGCTGCGCCCACCGGGCCGCCGGGCTCGCTGTTCGTCCATACACCCCACTTTAACGCAGCCATCACTTGCGTTTACGCATCGGCCTCCCTTACAGTCGCCTAACGCAGTCGTTGACTGCGTTAGGAAGCGAGGGGTTCCCATCACTGCATCGCATGCGGCCGCAGACAGCCGGCCGAACCGCGCCGTGCTGCTCACGGTGACCTGCCTGGGCCAGTTCATGGTCCTGCTCGACAACACGATCGTGGGAGCGGCGCTGCCCGACATGCAGCACCGGCTCCACCTGGAACTCACCGGCCTGCAATGGATCGTCGACGCATACGTCCTGCTGGTCGCCATGCTGCTGCTGTCCGGCGGCATCTTCGCCGACCGCTTCGGCCGTAAACGCGTGTACCTGACCGGTGTCGCGGTGTTCACCGTCGCATCGGTGGTGTGCAGCCTCGCGCCCTCGCTCGGCTGGCTGATCGCGGGCCGGGTGCTGCAAGGCATCGGCGCGGCGGCGCTCAGCCCCGCCTCGCTGGCCCTGCTCGCCGCCGCATACCCCGTGCCGCAGGAACGCATCAAGGCGATCGGGCTGTGGGCCGGTCTCAGCGGCGTCGGCCTGGCCGCGGGCCCCGTGATCGGCGGCGTGCTCACCGACGCCTTCGGATGGCCCGCCATCTTCCTGGTCAACCTGCCCATAGGCGTGGTCCTTCTCCTGGCCGGCCTGCGCCATCTTGAGGAGGCCCGCAATCCGAATGCCCCCGCGCTCGACATCCCCGGGACGGCGCTGTCCGTCCTGGGTGTGGGGGCGCTGGCCTACGGGCTGATCGAGGGCGGGGCGCGCGGCTGGACGTCGCCGCTGATCCTCGGCAGCTTCACCGCCGCGGTGCTCCTCCTCGCCGCCTTCGTGGCCGTCGAAGCGCGTCGCCGTGCACCGATGCTGCCGCTACAGCTGTTCCGGGAGCGCCTGTTCACCGTCTCCAACACCGCCATGGTCGTGGTCGGGTTCGCGCTCGGCGGCTCGACGTTCTTCTTCTCCCAGTTCTTCGTGTACGTCCAGGGCAGCTCGATCCTGCGCGCCGGACTCCAGACCCTCCCCGCCACCCTCGCCATGGTGATCGTCAGCCCGTACGCGGGCCGCCTCGCCGCCCGGCACGGCTTCCGCATCGTGGTCACCGCCGGTCTGGCCCTGGCCGGGCTCGGACTGCTGGCCCTCGGCACGGTGCACGCCGACACGGGTTACGGGAACGTGTGGTGGCGGCTGGCGGTCGTGGGCGTCGGCTTCGCCCTGACGATGTCTCCGCTGACCGGCGCCGCCATCCAGGCCGTCAGCGCGCAGGAGGGCGGTCTGGCCTCGGGCATCAGCAGCACCACCCGGCAGATCGGCTCGGTGCTCGGCGTGGCGGTCCTCGGAGCCGTGGTCCGCGGCCGGCAATCCGGCGGCGCCTCCTTCGAGACCGGCCTCGACGGCGCCTTCCTGACGGCGGGTGCCATCACCCTGGCCACCGCCGTGTTCACCGGTCTGTGGTTGACGAGAACCACACCCGCGGAAGTCGCTGCCGCGCCGGTACGGTCTACCGAAACGCCGAAGACCACCGCGGTGGACAGCCGCTGAAGGGCCGCGCACACATCCCGGCCCCGCCACCGAGTACGAACGGAGGAACCCCCGTGCACGACGCGACCCGGGTATCGATCGAAGAGCACACGGTGTCCGACGCCGAGGCCGGACCGTACACCCTCACCACGGGACCGGACGGCGCCCTGTGGTTCACCCTCGTCCACAGCGGCCGGATCGGCCGCCTCGTCCCCGGCGGGGAACCGACGACCCACCGCCTCGACCCCGACAGCGGGCCGACCGTGATCACCCCAGGTCCGGCCGGCGCGCTGTGGTTCACCGAGTACCGGGCCGACAGAATCGGGCGGATCGCCGTCGACGGCGCGATCACCGAGTTCGACGTACCCGGCCCCGGCTCCGGGCCGTTCGGCATCGCGGCGGGACCGGACGGCGCGCTGTGGTTCACCGAGACCGCCGCCGACCGCATCGGCCGCATCACCGTCGACGGCGACGTCACCCGGTTCCCGCTCCCCGCCACCGGGGCGTTCCCGTCCGCGATCACCGCCGGGGGCGACGGCGCGATGTGGTTCACCCTCAACCAGGGCAACGCCATCGGGCGGATCGGCATGGACGGGGCGGTAGCCCTGCACCCCCTGCCCACGGAGGCGGCGGGCCCGGTCGGCATCGCGGCCGGCCGGGACGGAGCGCTGTGGTTCACCGAGATCGCCGCCGGTCAGATCGGCCGGATCACCCCCGACGGGCGGATCACGGAGTTCCCGCTGCCCGACCGGGCCGCCCGGCCGCACGCCGTCACCGTCGACGGACAGGGCGCCGTGTGGTTCACCGAGTGGGGAGCCAACCGCGTCGCCACGATCAGCTCGGACGGCTCCGTCACCGCCCACGACCTGCCCACTCCCGACTCGGAACCGCACGGCATCACGGTCGGCCCCGATGGCGCCCTGTGGACCGCGCTGGAGACGGGCTCACTCGCCCGCATCGCGCCGTAGGCCGCCACCGGTCGCCTGAACACCCCGTCAGGTGACCGGCCCCAGGCGCATCGCGCCGGGCCCGCTGCCCGGGGTGTTGGTGCAGCGGTGGTCGGCTGCGGGCTGCTGGAGTTGCAGCGTCAGGCAGGTGCCGAGTGCCTGCTGTCCGTAGCGGTTGGGGTGGAGGGATTCCTGCTTCTGTCCCTGGCCGGCGCCGCTGGTCACGAAGCGGATCCACTCGCTCGTGGCGCCGCTCGGCGGGTGCGCCAGGTCGGCCTGCCGGGTGGTCGTGGAGCACACTTCGCGCCCCTCGAAGGAGCGCGACAGGTCGAGGAACTCGGCGCCGGCTTCGCGGGCCGCGCCCGCCAGGGTGGTGCTGACACGGGGCACGAGCTCGTCGTGTGCCCAGGTGAGGTCCTTGTCGAAGAACGGGCAGCCGCCGGTGTTGAGGCGGTCGTACTTCTCGCCGGGGTAGCGCAGACGGGCGGCGTCGGGCAGCGGGGAGGGGTAGGACTGCAACACGAGACGGTAGGAGCCGGCCGGGTGCCCGGCGCGGGCGAGGGCGGACTTCACGTCGGCCAACGTGTTGACCGCCGCCTGCCGGACATCCGGCAGCCGCTCGTCGACCCGCTGGGATGCCTTCGGCGCACAGGGCGAGCCGCCGAAGGGCTTGAGGAAGTTGCTCGCACACCCCGTGATGATGGAGGAGAAGCCGAGATCGTTGCCGCCGATCGATACCACCACTGCACGCACCGGCTGCCCAGTCACTGCCTTCTGGAGCTGACCCGCCTGGGACGGCTCGCCCTTGAACGGCTTGCCGCCGTGCTCCGGCAGTAGCACCGCCGTAGAAGTCGCCCCAGAACAGGCGAGGTTGAGATGGCGTACGTCCAGCGTGAGCGACTGGACCTCCGCTACGTCGGAGCGGTTGCATCCGTTGTCGTAGGAGGGGCCGTACACCCGGCGCTGGTCAGTCTTTTTGGTCTCCGGCTCCCAGGCCCGGTCGGTTCGCGCATAGCCGTTCTTGGACTCGTTGCTGTTGCCGGCCCAGCGACCGGCCTCGCCGGAGATGAAGCTGTCGCCCAGGGACACCACCCAGGACGTGGCGGCCGCATCGGCGCTCGCGGACGGAGATGCGGACACCGTGCCCGCTGCCGCCAGGACACATGCCGAAGCGGCTGCGAGCGCCAGCATCCTGGAACGTCGTGAACTGGAACGTCGTGAAGAGGAGGGAGTCATGCCCGTGTTGTCGGCAGCGGGGCCGCGAACGTTGAAGGCCGCGCCCCGTTTACAGCCGATTGGATCAGTGCAAGATCGTTTCTCCCGGCCTTCCGGTTCCCGTGCGGGTCACCCCGCCCCGCCGTGCCGCAGGCATGCCGCCCGCCCGGTCAGGTACCGCTGCTCCGGTGTGCTGGTGGCGCGCACGGCGTGCAGCCGGTGGTGGCCGGTCAAGGGACCGTCGCCGGAGTCGAGGGCGTCGAGAAGGGCGAGTCCGGCGGCAGGCCCTTCGCTCATGGCCACGGCGACGGCCCGGTTGAGGGCGACCACGGGGTTGGCGCCGTCCGCCAGTTGATCCAGCAACGCGTACAGGGCGGCGATCTGCGGCCAGTCCGTGTCCTCGGCGCGGGCCGCGTCGTCGTGCAGGGCCGCGATGGCCGCCTGGAGGCGGTATTCGCCGGGGCGGCCCCGGCCCAGCGTGCCCGCGAGCAGGGCGGCCCCCTCGCCGATGAGCCGCCGGTCCCAGCGGATGCGGTCCTGCTCGTCGAGCGGGACCAGCTCGCCGCCCGGGCCGGTGCGGGCGGGCCGCCGGGCCGCGGTCAGCAGCATGAGCGCGAGCAGCGACGCCGCCTCGCCCTCCCCGGGCAGGGCCCGGTGCACGCCCCGGGCGAGCCGGATCGCCTCGGTGGCGAGATCCGCGCGGTGCAGCGCGGGGCCCCGGCTCGCGGCGTACCCCTCGTTGAACATCAGATACAGCACCCGCAGTACCGAACCGAGCCGCGACTCCCAGCCGTCCATGCCCGGCTCGGGTACGTCGAACGCCACACCGGACGCCTTGAGACGCTGCTTGGCACGGCTGATGCGCTGCGCCATGGTCGCCTCCGGGACGAGATACGCGCCGGCGATCTCGGCGGTGGTCAGACCGCCGACCGCCCGAAGGCACAACGCGATGGCCGAGGCCGGGGTGAGCGCCGGGTGGCAGCACATGAACAACAGCGTCAACGAGTCGTCCTGCCCGGCGGCGGCCCCCGACGCCGGCTCCCGCGCGGCCTTCTCCTCCCGCTCCCGCCCTGCGGAGCGAGAGAGCGCAGCAGGTCCTCGACGCGCACCGGGGCGTTCACGGGGCGCCCCGGCTCACAGCTCGCCGTGCTCGTCGGCCGTGACCCGCCGCACCTCGACCGGCTGCTGCGTGGGCACACCGCCGGGGCCCGGAACGGCGGAGATACGGGCGGCGATCTCCAGCGCGCGCTCCTCCGACTCGACCTCGAAGACGTTGAAGCCGGCCAGGACCTCCTTGGACTCGGCGAACGGCCCGTCTGTCACCACCGGAGGCGCGACGCCGTCCGCACGGACCGTGCGGGCCTGCCGCGGATCGGCCAGTGCCATGAACTGGACCAGCTCGCCGCTCTCGGTCAACTCCTTGGTCAACAGGGCGTAGTAGTCGAAGTGGGCCGTGATGTCACCCGGCTGCCAGGTGTCCATCGGCTCCTCGAAGACCCCGCCGTCGTGGTTGACCAGCAATATGAACTTCGCCATCACGTACTCCCGTTGTCAGTTGTCCGTGGATTCCGGAAAAGAGAAGTAGAGCGCGTCGGCGTAGAACGACGCGAAGTGCCGCTGCCAGTCGGCCCGGACGGAAGCGAGCCAGGTGTCGTTGCGGCCGGCGACCGCCGCCTCGGCGAGGGCGACTGCCTCGGGGACGTCCTCGGACGCCAGGCGCCGTACGCTCTCCGCCGGGTCGTCGTCCGTCATCGAGACGATCTCGCCCGTTTCGAGCAGGAAGTACTTCGCCTCCTGCTTCTCCAGGTGGGCCGTGGTCCTGGCCATGCACGCGGCGAACTCGGCGTCGTCCTCCAGGCCGTTGCCGACCGCGCGCAGGACGTCGCGGAGCAGCGCCGCCCCGGCGGCGTAATCCGCCGCGATACAGATCGGGTGGTTCCAGATCATGGACGGGACCACCGTCGTCCCGTGCCCCACCAGGAGCTTGTGCGCGAGCGGGATGTCCCAGTTGTGCTCGGATATGCAGCGGACGCGCTGCGGGATGTCCGCGTCGCTCGGAACCGAGTCGGCGGAGTAGAGATACGAACGATTCGCCATGGTGGCGACGCTAACACCGGGCACTGACAACGCCGTCGGACAACTCCCGTGCGGCCGGGAGAGGGCAGGGCATGATGACCGCATGAGCACGCCTTCCGACGTCACCGTCACCCTCGTACGGGGAGACATCACCCGCCAGTCCGTCGACGCCGTCGTCAACGCCGCGAACTCCTCGCTGCTCGGCGGTGGAGGTGTGGACGGAGCGATCCACCGCCGGGGCGGCCCCTCGATCCTCGCCGCCTGCCGGGAACTGCGCGCCTCGCGGTACGGCAAGGGGCTGCGCACGGGCCAGGCCGTCGCCACCACCGCCGGAAGGCTCGACGCCCGCTGGGTGGTGCACACGGTCGGCCCGGTGTGGAGCAAAACCGAGGACCGTTCGGCCCTGCTGGAGTCGTGCTACCGCGAATCCCTGCGGCTCGCGGCGGAACTCGGGGCGCGTACCGTCGCCTTCCCCGCGATCTCCACCGGCATCTACGGCTGGCCCATGGACGACGGAGCCCGCATCGCCGTCCGCACCGTGCTGGCGGAGGCCGCGCCGCCCGTCGAAGAGGTGCGGTTCGTGCTCTTCGACGCGGACGCGTACGGGGAGTTCCAGGAGGCCCTGGCGGCGGAACGCCCCTGAGGAAGACCGGATCCGCGTCCGTGCCGGACGTATGAAGCAGTCGTGAAGGCCCTGTGGAGCCGTTGTCGGTGCGGCCGCTTATGCTGCACCGAACGATCAAGCGGGACCAGGGGAGGGCGCGGCATGTTCGGCAAGCTGTTCGGCAGGGCTGAGGAGAGAACGGCGGCCGGTCCGCACGCGCTTCCGACCCCGCGCAAGCAGAACGGGATGTACACGCTGCGGGCGCTCGGGGACACGCGGGTCCTCGTCCTGGTGGAGGCCGCCCGGGCGGGGGACTGGGAGGCGGTCAAGGCGGCACTGACGCCCTTCGACCTCGGCCGCGACCACCAGATCCTCAACGAACTCGAAGAGCTCGACGGTGTGCAGGACTGGATCGGCAGGGCGGCCGAGGAGGACAAGGAGCACCGGGCGACCGCCCTGCTCATCGCGGGAGCCCGCCACATCCAGTGGGGCTGGGAGGCACGCACCGCCGCCCGCGCGTCCCAGGTGACGCGGGAACAGTGGCGGGTCTTCCACGAACGGCTCCGCATCGGTGAGGAGCAGCTCCTCGAAGCCGCCGAGCTGCGGCCCGAGTGGGTCACCCCGTGGCGGCGGCTCCTCACCTCGGGCCGCGGCATGTCCCTCGGCGCCGACATCACGGAGGCCCGGCTCGACGCGGCCCTGCGCCGCGCCCCGCTGGACCTGGAGACCCACATCGACTGGATCTCCCAGTTGCAGCCCCGCTGGGGCGGCGAACCGGGCGAGGCCCTGCGGTTCGCCCGCGACGCGTACGCCGAAGCGCCGGAAGGCGACCGCATCGGCTGCGTGATACCCATGGCGCACATCGAGGACTGGGTCGAGTCGGACGAGACGGACTGCCTGAAGACCGACGAGATCCGGGAAGAGCTGCGCCGCGCCGCCGAGCGCAGCATCCTCCACCCCGCCTACGAACGGCGCCCGGGCTGGCAGCACGACTTCAACATCTTCGCGATGGCCCTCTCGCTGGCCGGCGAGCGGCAGACCGCGAAGCGCGTGTTCCACGCGCTCGACGGTGCCTTCACCAGCTGGCCGTGGGCCTACTTCGGCGAACCGGAGAAGCAGTTCGCCCGCCACCAGCGCCGCGCCTGACCGCCCACAGGCCCCCTCCCATCCGCCCGCTCCTCCCTCCCCGGACTGCCTGATGACAGCACCCGACACCACCACGCGACCGACCGGCGACGACCGCACCTTCCAGGTGGATCTGCGCGGTCTCGTCGACCTCCTCTCCCACCACCTCTACTCCAGCCCGCGCGTCTACCTGCGCGAACTCCTGCAGAACGCCGTGGACGCGCTGACCGCCCGGCACAGCCTCGAACCAGGCGCCCCCGCCGACGCGTTCGGCATCCGCCTGTACGCCGACGGGGCCGTCGTACGCTTCGAGGACGACGGCGTCGGGCTCACCGAGACCGATGTCCACGCCTTCCTCGCCACGATCGGCCGCAGCAGCAAGCGCGCCGAACGGATCGCCGAGCAGCGCGGCGACTTCATCGGCCAGTTCGGCATCGGACTCCTCTCCTGCTTCCTCGTCGCCGACGAGATACACGTCCTCAGCCGCTCCGCCCGCACCCCCGACGCACCCGCCGTCGAGTGGCGGGGCCGCGGCGACGGCAGCTACACCGTCCGCACCCTGCCCGCCTCCGCCCGCCCGGAGCCCGGCACCACCGTCACCCTCACACCGCGCGCCGACGCGGGGGAGTGGACCCGCCCGGCGCAGGTCGCCGCCCTGGCCCGGCACTTCGGCTCCCTGCTGCGCCACCCGGTGACGGTGGACGACGGTAAGGGCGGCCCTGCTGCGCGGATCAACCCGGAGCCCGCCCCCTGGGCCCGTACCTACCCGACCCCGGGAGCTCGCTCCCGCGCCCTGGCCGCCTACGGCACCGAGGTCCTCGGGTTCGAACCGCTGGACACCCTCGATCTCGACCTGCCCGCCGTCGGGCTCAAGGGCATCGCCTGCGTGCTGCCCGAGACCGTGCCGACCGGCCGCCGCCACGGCCACCGCGTGCACGTCAAGGGCATGCTGCTGTCCGAGCAGGCCGAGGAGATCCTGCCGGACTGGGCGTTCTTCGTCCGCTGCGTGGTCGACGCCGAGAGCCTGCGCCCCACGGCCTCCCGGGAGTCCCTGTACGAGGACGACACCCTCGCCGCCGTACGCGACGCCCTCGCCGAAAAGCTGCGCGCCTGGATCTCCCGCATCGCCGCCAGCGACCCGGAGCTGCTCGCCCGCTTCCTGGGCGCCCACCACTTGGCCGTGAAGTCGCTCGCCGTGCACGACGACGAGATCCTGCGGATGCTGCTGCCGTGGATTCCGTTCGAGACCACCGACGGGTCCACCACCCTCGACGAGTTCGCCCGCACCCACCGCACCGTGCTCGTGACCTCCAGCGTGGAGGAGTTCCGGCAGGTCGCGGCCATCGCCTCGGCCGCCGGGCTCGGCGTCGTCAACGGCGGCTACACGTACGACAGGGAACTCGTCCACCGGCTCCCCGAGCTCCGGCCCGAGGTCAGCGTCGCCGACCTCGACCCGGCGACGCTCACCGCCCATCTGGACCCCGTCGACCGTGAGACGGAGCTCGCCGCGGCGCCCTACCTCGCCCTGGCCCGCGACGCCCTCGCGGTCTTCGACTGCGACGTCGCCCTGCGCACCTTCCAGCCCGCCTCCGCCCCGGCCCTCCTCATCGACAGCCGCGACGCCCGGCACGAGCGCACCCGCTCCCAGCTCGCCCGCGAGCAGCAGGGCGGGGTGTGGGGCGACATCCTGGGTGCCCTGCGCCAGGAGGTCCCGCGCGCCCAGCTGATCCTCAACCAGCTCAACCCGCTGGTGCGCACCGCCGCCGCCATCGACGAGCCCGAGCTGGCCCGCACCAGTGCCGAAGCCCTGTACGGGCAGGCCGCGATGCTGTCCCGGCGCCCGCTCAGGCCCGCCGAGACGAGCCTGATCAACCGCTCCTTCCTCGATCTCCTCGCCCACGCCCTCCGCAAGGACAGCTGACGATGCCGACCGCACCCCAGAACACCGACGAGCTGTACGACGCGCTCCAGGAGAACCAGCGGCGCCCCTACGGCCGTGCCCGCACTGTCGCCGCCGAGGAACTCGCGGAAGCCGCCGAGCGGTTCGAGGACCCCCTCGCCCTGGTCCGTACGCTCTTCGAACTCCAGGAGGCGTACACGTACGGCTCCGAGCCCCGCAAGTCGCCCGTCGTCTTCGCCCGGTTGCTCACCCTCTTCGACGAGCAGCCCGACGTCTTCACCGACCGGCTGCGCCATCTGGTGTTCTGGCGGTTCAAGTGGGTGGCGAACTCCCTGCGCGCCCTGCCCGAGATACCGCTGACCAGCCTGCGCCAGTGGCTCACCGAGATGCGCGGCCGGTACGAGAAGGCCGGCCTCGGCCTCCAGCCGTACTACGCGCAGACCTACCAGCTCGCCGCCCACCTCGGCGAGGACACCGCCCCCGCCTACGAGCTGTGGGCGGCCCGCACCCGCACCCCGTTCAGCGACTGCGAAGCCTGCGAGATCTGCGAACGGGCTCTGTACCACCTCGCGGCCGGCGACGACGCCCGCGCCCTGCGCACCTGGGAACCCGTCCTCGACGGCAAGGAGAGCTGCCAGGAGGAGCCCGCCCGCTCCCTCTCGTACGCGCTGCTGCCGCTGCTGCGCACCGGTGACGCCGACCGCGCCCGCGAACTCCACCTCGTCGGGTACCGGGGCTGCCGCCGCAACCCGTCGATGGCCGGGGAGGTCGGCCGGCACCTGGAGTTCTGCGCCCTGACCGGCAACGAGGCCCGCGGTCTCGAACTGCTCGCCGAGAACCGGGTCCTGTTCGCCGAGGTGGACTCGCCACTGGACCAGTTCGACTTCCTCACCGGCGTGGAGGTCCTGCTGCGGCGGGTCGAGTCCCTCGGCCACGGCGAGCTGCCGGCCGCCGGGTACCCGGGCCGCACCTGGACCGTGGCCGGACTGTGCGCCGAGGTCCGGGAGCGCGCCGGCGAACTCGCCGCCCGCTTCGACGCCCGCAACGGCACCACGGCCCACGTCGACCGGCGCACGGCCCGCCTCGACCGCGCACCGCTGCTCGACGCGCTGGAACTGACCCTGCGCACCCGCGCCCTCGACGACCTGGCCCCGGCCGCCGCACCCCCCGCCCAGAAGGCGCCCACCGTCCCGGAGACCGTCCCCGAGCTCATCGCGCGGGCCCGCGAACTGGACGAGCAGGCACACCCCGACGCGCAGCTCTGCTGGGACCGGCTGCGCGCCCTCGTCGCCGCCCGCGACTACACCCACCCCGAGGACCCGGCCGTGGGCCCGCTCGTCAGGCTCCGTGCGGACCTGCTGGCCGACGAGGCCGGCCGGGCCTCCGACGTGGACGAGGACGCGCGGGCCTCCGCCCTCTACGAAGAGTCCGCCGCCCTGTACGGGACGGCCGAGCTCCCGCAGGCCGCGGCGGTGGCCCGCGCCGGCGCCGCGATCTCCGCGGGCGTGGCCGAGGCCGAGGCCGCCGAAACCGCCGACGAGAAGGCACGGGCGCTCACCGTCGCCCACGCGCGCATCGTCCGGCTGCACGAGGAGACGCCCGGACTCACGCCGTACCAGGAAGGCCGTCTGCTGCGGCTCCGCGCGACCCTGCTCGGCCTGCGCGTGCAGGCGGCGGGGAGTGAGGAACACGTCGCGGAGGCAGCCGCCGAAGTGGAGCTGCTGCACACCTTCGCCACCGAGCACGACCTGTCGGTCCAGATATCCGGCGCCGCCCTGCTCCTGGCCGGCACCCACGCCGTCTCCGGCGACCTCCCCACCGCTCTCACCGAGCTCGACGCCCTCCTCGACCGGCTGCGGCAGCACGGCCCCGCCTGGCACCTTCCGCGCACGCTCGGACTGCGCGGCCGGATCCAGCTCGGCCTGCGGGACGCGGAGGCGGCCCACACCGGGCTGTCCGAAGCCGTGCGGGTGGCAGCCGAGTGGCCCGCCGGGATCGCCGACACCGCCAGCCTCCACGGCGACCTGGCCGAGGCGTGCATGCACCTCGGCCGCCCCGACGAGGCACTGCGCCACCTGACGCGCTCCGCCGAACTCGACCTCCGGCACGGCAAGCGGACGGGCGCCTTCTGCACCTACAGCAACGCCGCCCAGCTCAGCCTGGACCTGGGACGGGTCGAGGACTCCATAGCCCTCCTCGACTCCGTCCTCGCCGAACCGGACGTCGCCGCCGGAGAGCTGGACGACCGGCTCACGGCCCAGCTGCGCCTGCTCCGCGCCCGCGCCCTGCACGCGGGGGAGGACCTCAAGGCCGCCACGGCGGAATTCGTCGCCCTCGCCGCCGAGTCGGCGGACTGGGCCGACGACCCCGGGAGCCACGCCATGATCGCCGCGGAGACGGCCGTGCTCCTCGCCGAGGCCGGCGACTTCGACCGGGCCGGCGAAGCCGTCGGGCAGGCGCTCGCCGCCCACTCCCGCGCCCCGCGCTACGAGCAGCTGAGCAACGCCCTGCGCGAAATCGCCCGCCTCCAGGCCGAACAGCAGGGCGCCGACGGTCTCCCCGACGCCCTCGCCCGCCTCGCGGACGCCGAGCGGATGGCCGACGAGGCCCGCGCCGCCGGGTACGAACCCCAGGGCCGCTCCCTGGAGACCGCCCTCGCCTACGAGCACGGCCGGGTCAACGCCTACGCCGGGGAGTACGAGGACGCCCTGACCGCCTTGGAGAAGGCCCTCGGCGGGCTCGGGGAGCCCGGACCGGAGAACGCGGGCGAATGGGCCGAGTGCGTCCGGCTCGCGGGCGTCGTGGAGGGCATCTACCTGGAACGGACCGTCCCCGCCCTCACGCGCCTCGACACGGCGATCCCGCGCCTGACCGCCCTGGGCCGCACCGAGGAGACGGAGTCCCTGGCCGCGCTGGCAGCCCGGCTGCGCGACGAGAAGTGACACGCTCACCGGGCCTCCGCCCACGAGGAGGCCCGGTGAGCCCCCGGTATTCGGTTGCGTCGGGGCCGGGCGGCCCGATGAGCTGACCCCATGGACGGCGCCGGGAAGCAGACGGGACGGGCGAGGCCGGGCGGGGACGGCAGGACCACACCCCCCGCGCCGTGGCACCGATGGGCGGTGCTCGGGGCCCTGATGCTGGCCGCCTTCACCCTCAACACCGCGGAAAACCTGCCGATCGGCCTTCTGGAGGTCATCTCCGGAAGCCTCCGTGTCCCGGTGTCGGCAGTCGGTCTCCTGGTCACCGGCTACGGCCTGACCGTGGCCGTCGCGTCACTGCCGCTCGCCCACACCATGCGGGCCGTGCCCCGACGCCACGTGCTCACCGGACTGCTGGCCGTGCTGATCGTGTCCAGCCTGCTCGCGGCGTCGATCGCCTCCTACGGGGTGCTCCTCCTCTCACGGCTGTTCACCGCGCTCGCCCAAGCCTTGTTCTGGGCCGTGATGGGACCGGTCGCGGTGGGCCTCTTCCCGTACGAAGTCCGCGGCCGCGTCGTCGGGGCGCTGTCCGTCGCCGGTTCACTCGCCCTGGTGCTCGGCATTCCCGCCGGAACATGGCTGGGCCGCCAGAGCGACTGGCAGGTGCCCATCGCCCTGCTCGCGGCGCTGGGGCTCGCCGCCCTGGTGCCGATCGCCGTTCTGCTGCCGACGTCGCGTCCCGAGGAGGAGAGCGCCGCCTACGGATCCGCTCCCGATGCCCGCCGGTTCGCCGTCGTCCTCGCGGCCGGGACCCTGTCCGCCACCGGCGCCTTCGCGGGATACACCTACGTCGTCGCGTTCCTGGGCGAGGTGAGCGGGTTCGCCACGAGCGCGGTCAGCGCCCTGCTCGTGGCGTTCGGCCTGGCATGCCTGGCCGGAGTGAGCATCACCGGGGCCGTGCTGGACCGCTTCCCGCGCGCGGCCCTGACCGCCGCCGTCGCCACCCAGGCGGTCGGCATGCTCGGTCTGTACGCGGCCGGAGCCGAGCCCGTCGCTGCGGTGGTGTTCCTGGCGCTGATGGGCGGGGCGCTCGGACCGGTCTTCATGACCACCCAGAACGCGATGCTGCGGTGCGCCCCGGGCCGCACGGACATCGCGCTCGCGGCGAACTCCGGCTCCTACAACGCCGGAATCGCGGCGGGCGCCGCACTCGGCGGGCTGATCCTCTCGCTCGCCGGAGTGCGGGGCACCTTCCTCTGCGGCGGTCTGCTGACCGTCGCGGCCTGCGCCGTCCTGCTGGGTGAACGCCTGCTGCCACGTCCGAGGCGCACCCCCGAGAACGAGGCACCTTCACCGTGAAGGCTGCGGTGCGATCTCCACAGAGAGGTCGTTGTCGAGGGTGTAGTACGGGCGCACCGACACCCCGCCCACCGTGGTGGCCGGGTAGACGAACACCGTCTTCCGGTCCGCGACGTCGTCCAGCAGCCGGGCGACCCGCGCCCGGGGAGCACCGGCGCCGGGGTGGACGAACACGTCCCAGACCGCCGGTGCGCCGCCCACCCCGTCCGCCAGGAGGTCCGCGTAGTCGACCGTGAACGAGAAGTCCTGGCCCCCCTCGACGCTCAGCGCGCCCCGCGCCACTCCGGCCTCCCGTCCGCGCCGGATCAGCGACACCTCCGCGTCCTCGCCCAGCTCGGCACCGTACAGCCGCGCCGACACCGTCATCGCGTCGGATCCGACGGTGATCCGCCCGGACTCCGCGTGCGTGGCGCGCCGCCAGGCCCGTATGGCGAGCCGGCCGTCCTTGGTGGCGTACGGGATCCGGACCGCCAGCGGCGCGCCCCGTACGGCATCCCCACCGGACACCAGCCCGCGCAGATCGCGCAGGCCGGGCAGCAACGGCACGCGCTCCTCGTCCGGTCCGGTCACGACATAGGCGTCCCAGCGGCCTTCATCGAGGGCGGGGTCGGGCTCCAGCACGGCCTGCCACTCGTCCGGCCCTGCGGGCTCCAGTACGAGAGAGCGCCCGGTCTCCTCCGGCTGCCCCTTCTTCGGGCGCGGCTGAAGCAGCAGCCGTGGCCGCGCCGAGGCGGGCAGGGGCAGTTGGACGCGTACGAGCAGACGTCCCCCGTCCCGCACGGACACCGCGCCACGGGGTTTCTCCTTCAGCCCGCTCATGCCGTCGCCACTCATCGTCGCGCCTTCCGTGCGGCCCTCACGACACTGCCGGCCGCGATGAGCATGGTGTCCCTGGCCGCGAAACCGCTGCTCGCCAAGGCGCGTCCCGTTCCGGTCACCGTGCGGCCCTCACGCCGGGCGGCCAGCAGTTCCTCGAACAGCCGCTCCGCCTGCGCCACGACGGGCGTGGGGCCGTAACGCCGGGAATTCTCCCGTGCGTTACGCCCCATGCGGCGGCGCAGTTCGTCATCACCGACGAGGTCCAGCAGGGCGCCGGCCAACGCGTCCCGGTCCCCGACGGGCACCAGTCGCCCGTCCTCCCCGTCGGCGATGATCTCGCCGGGGCCGTACGGGCAGTCGGTGCTCACGACGGGCAATCCGCAGCGCATCGCCTCGACGATGGTCATGCCGAAGGACTCGAAGTCGGAGGTCACCGCCGCGATCGACCCCTTGACCCACTCGGCCTCCATCGGGATCGCGGCGCCCATCAGGAAGACGTTGTTGTACAGCCCGAGCCGGTCGATGAGCGCGCGCAGCCGGTCCCGCTCCTCGCCCCTGCCGTATATGCGCAACTGCCAGTCGGGATAAGCCGCCGCGACCGCCGCGAAGGCGTCGATCAGCAGGTCGAACCGTTTCACGGGCGCCAGCCGTCCGGCGGCGACCACGATGCGTCCCCGGCTGTCCGCCGGGGCGAGGACCGGGGCGGGGACACTGTTGGGCAGCGACTCCACCCGTACACCAGGCAGCCGCATCTTGCGCCGGTAGACGGCCGAGTCGGCCTCCGTGACAGGGGTGATCGCGTCCAGGCGCGGATAGGTGCGGCGCAGCGCCTTGCGCAACCGAGGGGGGTGGTGGTCGAGCGCGAGATGTTCCTGCCCGACCCGCACCGACCGCTGCGGCGCGTGGACAGCCAGGTGGACGTTGAGCCCGGGGCGCGTCCCCACGACGACATCGGCGTCGAGCGAGGTCAGCGCCTCGCCGATGCGCTCATCGGTGAGCGCGCTGTACTCGCTGTAGCGGTACTCGGACGAGGGAAAGACCTTCGCCGGTGCGAGGTGTCGCGGGTCGTCCTTCTCGTGCCGCAGATCCACCAGGGGCCGTAACCGCACCCGCGGATCAAGCGCGATGCTCGGGCGCTCCCTGTTCCGCAGCACGGAGATGATCTCCACATCGTGCCGATCGGCCAGTGCGCCTGCCAGGTTGAACGTGGTGGTGATCGTCCCTCCGATCGCGTACGCGTTGTGGATGAGGAATGAGATTCGCATGCAGTACAGGACGGTCGGCTCGTACGGAAGGTTGCCCGCACGGCCGCCTGCCCTGCCCGAAGCGGTCACCCGGTCCGGATCGGCTGCGTGAGGTTCACCGGATTGCCGTCGGGGTCCAGGATGTGGGCGACACGCTGTCCCCACGGCATATCGTTCGGGCCGCCGCTGACCGATCCGCCCAGCGCCTCCACCCGGCCGAGCGTCGCGTCGACATCGTCCACATCGATGCTGAGCAGCATCCGGGGTGCCCCGGCTTCCGCCGCTTCCTTCTTGGCGACCAACCCGAGGTCGGTGTCGCCGATTCGCAGCCCGAGGTAGAACACGGGGCCCTCGGCCGGCACCCGGAAGATCTCCTCGGCGCCGAACAGTTCCGTGTAGAAGCCGGCCAGGACGTCCTGGTGGGCGGTGAGGATCACTGGCTGAATGGTGGACATGACGCTCCTGCCGTGAACGGTTGGGTCATCCGGGTAGACCGCTCGGGGACGGTGAACTCATCGGTCACCGATGGCGGGGCTGGGTTCCGCCGGGCGGCCGGGTCGAGCCGGGTGAGACGCCCCGCGAGGGCGCGCGGCGCGAGCTCTTCGAAGAGACCGGCGTGGCGGCGGAACTGCTGCCGGAACCCGCCGTGGCGACGGTGCGCTCCTACCACCCGCGATGGCCGGCGACGCTCGGGCTGTCGTACGTCGCGATCGTGGACTCCAGTACGCCGCTGAACGCGGAGAGCGGCCAGCCCGCTGCCTGGACGCCCCTGCATGAGGACTGGGCCGGCTGCTTCCCCGAGGACCCGTCGCGCATCCGCGCCCACGCGCGATTTCTGCGCGGATCGTCCGCCCGGTGATGGGCCCGGCCCATCTGGTGGGAATCGTCGGGCCGGCGCGGCTGGGAGCAGCCCCTTCAAGGCTCTCGGTGCACGGCTCACCGGGCGCGCGGCCGGGGCGGGTGGTCGGGTGACGGTGGGGGCCGCGCAGGGCGGGAGCCGGGCGCTCCGACTGTCGGGGCACATGGGGTGACCTGGTCTTTTGCCGTCGGCGCTCCTAGGGTCGGACGTGATCGAAAGGGGGCCCGGGTGGACCGGACCGCGCGTACCGTCGAGGAAGTTTTCGCACTCCTGGACGGGTTGTTCGTCTCCGAAGCCGGGAGCGGCCCGTTGGCGGCCGGGGACGGCAAGGATTTCTGGGACCGGTTCTACGCCGACAGGTCGAGGCCCGTCCCGTTCTTCCCAGTGAAGCCGGACGAGAGCCTGGCCGGCTACCTCGATCGGGGCCTGATCGCGCCCGGCCGGGTCCTGGATCTGGGCTGCGGGGCGGGACGCAACGCGTTGTACCTGGCTTCGCGCGGCTTCGAGGTGGACGCCGTGGATCTCTCCCCGGTGGCCATCGCCTGGGCCCGGGAGCGCGTGGCCGATGCGGGGGAGGACGTCCGCTTCGTGTGCGGCAACGTGTTCTCCCTGCCGGTCACGGAGCTGAGTGGACCGTACGACCTGGTCGTCGACTCCGGGTGCTTCCACCATCTGCCGCCGCACCGCAGGGTGAGCTACCTCGCCCTGCTCGACCGCGTGCTGGCCCCCGGCGGCCATCTCGCCCTGAGCTGCTTCGCGGCCGGTGCGGAGGGAATGGGCTCCGAGCTCGCCGACGCGGACCTCTACCGCGAACGCCGGCTGCACGGCGGCCTCGCCTACACCCCTGAATCGCTGCGCCGGATCTTCTCCGACCTCATGGAAGTCGAACTGCGCCGCATGCGGGCCGAGCCACCCGAGTCGCCCCTCTTCGGCGCCGGGTTCCTGTGGACGGCCCTGTTCCGCATGGGCTAGCCACCGAATCACGTTGACCGGCCGCGGCCGGTGGTGCTTGGGTCGATACGTGGACAGCATCTCCGGCAACAGGCGCTTCTGGAATCGGATCAGCAGCGCCTACCAGCACAAACACGACGCGCAGATCGGCGCGATGCCCCGCCTGTGGGGCACGTACGCGATCCCCGACACACACCTGCGAGCGCTGGGCGACGTCACCGGCAAGCGCGTCCTGGAACTCGGCTGCGGCGCCGGCCAGTGGTCCAGGGCGCTCGCGGCCGAAGGGGCCTCGGTGGTCGGGTTCGACCTGTCCGAGGAGCAGCTCGCCGCGGCGGCCCGCGCGATGGGGGCGGCCCGCTACCCGCTGGTGCAGGGAGCCGCCGAACACCTCCCGTTCGCCGCCGACAGCTTCGACCTGGTGTTCTGCGACTACGGCGGGCTCAGCTGGGCGCCCCCGCACCTCGCCGTGCCGCAGGCCGCGCGCGTACTGCGGCGCGGTGGGCGCCTGGTGTTCAACGTCGCCAGCCCCTGGTTCGAAGCCTGCTACGACGAAGCCACCAGCCGCGCGACGACGACGCTGCAACGGGACTACTTCGGCCTGGACACCATCGACGAGGACCAGGGCGCGGTCAGCTACCAGCTCACCTACGGTGACTGGATCAGGGTCCTGCGCGGCGCGGGCCTTGTCATCGACGACCTCATCGAACCGCGCCCCGCCCCGGAAGCGGCCAACGGCTACAACAAGACCGCCCCACCCGACTGGGCCCACCACTGGCCGGCGGAAGCGCTGTGGGTGGCCCACAAACCCTAACTGATCGTTTCAGAATGAGGTTCGCAGGCGGCGGAGACATATGAGGCTGCATGCCAGTAGGAGCAGGCCCTGGTGGAGATCAGCGCGTCGTTCGTAGCGGATGCGGAGTCGTTTGAATTGATGCAGCCAGGCGAAAGCGCGCTCGACTACCCAGCGGACCTTGCCCAGTCCGGACCCGTGGGCTACGCCACGGCGGGCGATCATCGGCTTGATGCCGCGCTTCCACAACAGGCGGCGGTACTTGTCGAAGTCATAGCCGCGGTCGGCGTACAACCGTCGAGGCTTGCGTCGGGGGCGCCCCCGCAGACCCCGGATCGATGGGACTGCGTCCAGCAACGGCAAGAGTTGGGTGACGTCGTGCCGGTTGCCGCCGGTGAGAGTCACGGCGAGCGGGGTTCCGTGGCGGTCGACGATCAGGTGGTGCTTGCTGCCCGGACGGGCACGGTCGACAGGTGAGGGGCCTACGTGATCCCCCCTTCAGCGCTCGGACGTGCGAGCCGTCAACGGCGCAGTCGTCGACGTCGAGCAGGTCGACGCGACGCAACTCGTTTAGCAGGGCGGCATGCAGGCGGGCCCAGACGCCGGCTTCGGCCCAGTCCCGCAGTCGGCGCCAGGCCGTCACCCCGGAGCAGCCCACGCTCTCTGCGGGAACGTCACGCCAGGCGACACCAGTCCGCAGGACGTACATGATGCCCGCGAGCGCGGTCCGATCCGGCACACGTAGGCGTTCGGGATGACAGTGGCGCCGCTCAGGTGCCGGTGGCAGCAGCGGGGCAACGCGCTCCCAGAGGTCGTCGGGAACTGAATCTGCAGGCATGCCGGATACCTTGCCGAGATGGATCATCGAGTTCAAGAGCACGGCGCCAGCTATGGGTCTACCTCACCAGCTCTGATAGAAGCCATCGTCCTCCTCGTCCGGCTCCAGCGGTGCGAACTGCCGCAGTTCGCCATCCCTGATCATCCATATGCGGAAGAACCCCTCCTCCTGATCCATCACCAGGAGCTGTACCAGATTCGGCTCGCGCCACGGCATCTCGAACACGCGCTGCCTGAGCGCGTCAAGGTCGGCATGGTTCAAAGCACCCGCCCACACCTCGCACTCCGGGTTCTTCCACCCACCCCAGTCATGGGTCTCCGGACTCGTGAGCAGTTTCAAGAAGCCGACTCCGTGGGCCTCTGGATGGACACGACGAGGGGCGTCCGTTCGCAACCACTCGCTCAACGCCTCCGCGCTTGCACTGTCCGCCACATCAATAGAGATCATCACGTTCGCCACCCAGCTCATAGCGATCGTTGTACAGCAGCGGTCAGTACACCTGCCTGACCATTTCCCCGCAGTCCCGTCCTCCGCGGTCTCTCCCGACCAGCACGTCTCATTCTGAAACGATCAGTAAGCGAACCCCGGGGCAGGGGCGAAGTTCGGCCACCATGGGGGAGTGGGGGTCGTCCCCCAGCGGGAAGACCCCCACCCCCTTGCGTACCGCGACGAAGCCCATCCCAAGCTCGACGGCCACCGCCCCGCCCAGGAGGAACCCGCGCGACTCGATGCCGCACACGGCCGTGACACCGGAGCGGATTCCCGGCTCGTGGAGGCCCTACAAGGGTGGCTCGGTGGAGTCGTCGGGCAGCAGGGAGAACAGAACGAGGTCGACGCGGCCGTTGTGCACGAAGCCCGCATCGCGCAGGATGCCTTCGCGGTGGAATCCGGCCCTGAGGGCGACCTTCTGGGAAGCGGTGTTGCCGGTGGCGGCCCGTAGCTCCAGCCGCTGGAACCGCTGCTCCGTCAGAAGCCACCGCGCCACTGCCCGAGTGGCTTCGGTGGCGATGCCAACCCCACGGCCCCAAGGGGAGATCCAATAACCGACCTCGCTCGTCCGAGCCCGCCAGTCGGTCTTCTTCAATCCAACCGTGCCCATCAGCCGTCCGTTGGGGGAGTCGGTGACCGCGAAGTGGATGCCGTCACCGGATTCACGGAGGGCCGACGCCACGTTCGTACACCAGGAGGTGGCGTCTTCCAGGGTGTAGGGCTGAGGGAGCGGCAGCCACTGCTGGGTGAGCGGATCCGAGCAACTTGCCTGCGTGTCGGGGATGTCGCCGCTGCCGAACGGGCGAAGGAGCAGTCGTTCGGTACGCAGCACCGTCTCAGGAAACATGTTCCTCCGGGGTATCAGTGGAGGTCAACCCGCCCTGAGCGCCGCCTCACAAAGCGATCGGCCGATACGTCAGGGCTTGGTCGACTACTTCTTCAGCCGAGAGTTCTCGTTCCGGAGGCCAGTAGATCAAGTCGCTGACGTGACCGGAGGGGCATGCCAGGGCTCTGTCGAGCCTCTCCAGCGTTTCCGTCATCTCGTCGTCGGAGGCGTAGTCCACATCCATGACGCGCTGCACGAGCGCGACCGCCTCCGCGCGGCTCATCTTCATTGCACCCACCGTAGTGTGCCGCTGAATCTCCTCAACGACGCAGGGGACGATGGTGACTTCGGGGTGTCGCCGTGACGCTACTGGGCGGTAATCTTCGGGTCCGTCCGCGATCCGGGGGGTTCCCGCGTGGACGGTCGGCGACGTCGGGGCCCACCCGGCGGGTGTCAACCTCGCGTACACCTCCCTCGTCTCGTCCGACGGGGCGAGGGGCGTGCGCATCGCGTTCGACCTCGCGGTCGTCGCGGACGACGGGACGGATGCGGGCCGGTGGCCGTAAGCCGTGGCCGGCCATGCGGCTCGGCCAACTCGTCGTCGGCCCCTGATCAGCCTTCAAGGCATCATGTACACCTCCGAGCGGAAGTGGACCGACACCACGATGACCGAGACGACCGGTGCACACATGGACCGAGGCGCGCCCGGCGCTGCGAGCGGCGCGTGGCTCAAGGGGGCCCTGCTGGGGATCGCGTCGGCCCTGCGTCCGGACCGCGGTCCGACGGTCGTCCGTGAGTGGATTGACTCCGTACGGCTCCTCGACCCCGAACCGGTCGGATTCCGCTCCCTGTTCCTCCTCGGGATGAGCTGGGACGGCCGCCCTCCGCCCTCGAAGTTCGGTGAGACCCTGACCGCCTTCAGCGGGGCCGGCTGGGAGACGACCCCGCACGTGACGGACCAGGATGGGGAGAGCTGGGCGACGGCCCGGCGCGAGGAGTTCGAGGTGAAGGTGTACGAGGGCAGCCGGTCCGGGCTCGTGACCCTCACCGGATGGACGCCGGTGGTGTACCCCGAACTCCTGCTCGCGCAACCGCCCTTCACGCGCAGCACGGCTGGTGGTGTGCTCTGCTACGACTGCCACGGCTGGGGGATCTGCCTGACCTGCGAAGGCCGCCCGTACGAGAGGCGCTACAAACGATGCTGGTGCATCGCGAACAACGCCGGTCCCGGCAGGTGCGTGGAGTGTGCGGGCAGGGGCCTCCTCAGCCCCGAGAACGTGCCGTGGTGGCGGCCGCAACATGTGCTGCGCGGCGCGGACATGGAGTGCGCGACGCCCGAAGCGGAACACGATTCCACCCTGTCCGCGCTCGCCGAAGTCGCTCAACGGGCCTGTGCCTGCGGGGAGTTCCGCTGCTCATGGCGCAACGTCCTCGACGAGGAGGGTGACCGCCTCCTCTCCCGCTTCGTGGGCGCCTGCCAGGGGTGCGACGTACAGCGCGCCCATACGTTCACACTCGCCCGGCCCTGATCCCGGCCCCAGCGGGACCGTCACACACCCAGTTCCTCGCAGAGTTCGACGTACGCGTCGAGGTACTCCGGATTGTGCCGGAACCCGGTGAGGCCGATCACCTCGAACTCGTCCATCGAAGCCGTCGCCCGCACACCGAGAGCGGCGAGCGCCTGATTGATCGATGCCCGGTCAGGCGTCAACCGCTCCTCACCCTCGAACGCGACAGCGCCCTGGTCACCGACCCCGCCGAAATAGTTCGTCTCGATGATCGCGAACCGCGGCCTGTCCGTCCCGGTCACCTCGCGGACGAGGTCACGCAACACCGCTTCCGTCGGAAACACGAGGGAAAGTCCCTCGGGCAGATCGAGCAGCGAGGTGTTTCCACGCTTCGCGGCCCAGTACGCGGAGAAGTAGTGGTTGACCGGAAACACGCTGACGTCCTCATGAACGAGCACGGCCCGAAGGCCCATGGAGTGGGCCTTCTGCGCATCGACCCGCCCGGCTACAACGAGTGCACAGATTTCATGAGACATGGCCGCATGCTACGGCTTCGATCTCGATGAGCATGTCCGGATCGGACAAGGCGCTGACCTCCGCCAACAGGCTGGTCGGCCGGCAGCCCGAGGCCGCGAGTCCGTCCAGGAGCACGTCGTAGTGCGCTTTGCACGAAGCGAGGTCGGTGGTGACGATCCGGATCTGCACCACGTCGGCCATCGTCATCCCGGCCTCTGCCACGGTTTCACCCAACCGCCGCAGTGTCAGTTTCATCTGACCGGCCATGTCTCCCCGGTGGGCGATGGTGCCGTCGTCGTCGCGGGCCTCGTGTCCGGAGAGGAACAGCCAACTGCGTGGCTCGTCCACGCGGACGGCTCGGTTGTACATCAGCCGCTCGCCCACCATGCGTGGGCCGATCTCATGGGTGGTCATGCCGTTCCCTATACCGGGGCGGACACCGGTTCAATCAGCCCGGCCGCGGTCAGTCCTGCGGGACCACGGCGACCGGGGCGGGGGAGTGGTGCAATACGGCGTGGGTGACATGCCCGATGCGTGGTTCGTGCGGCCAGCAGTGGTTGGTTCGCCGGCAGGTCTCCGCCGATGCCCTGTACGTAACCGACCGGCGGGTACCAGCAGTACTGGCTCTCCACGCCGGCCGAGCGAACCGCTGCCGCCTCGAAGGCGAAGCGCAGCACGCCCTCCGTTGCTCCTGTCCCGCACTCGAAATGCCTTGGCCCGGGCGCCCGGAGGAAGATCGCTAGTCTGCGTGAGTGCTTTCATACGACGAGTTGACTTCACCGGAGCGCGAACTGTGGGACGCGTTCCCCGAGGGACGACGCGTGGACCTGCGCACGGGGGCGCCCGATGCCGATCGGGTCACCGCAGGCGGCGAGTGGGGGCCCGGGCGGACGGTTCGCGCCGTCGTGATCGCGGCACTGCTCTCGGGCGGGAACGCCGCGCAGCCGGGCGCCGTCGCAGGTGTGGAACTCGTCGGCGCACGCATCAGCGGCTGTCTCGATCTCTCGGACGTGGAGATCGGGCAGGCTCTTCGGATCGACGAGTGCTGGTTCGAGAAGGCACCGAGGCTCATCGGGGCGTCGGCCCGGACGATCCGCATCGCGGACAGCCGGCTGCCGGGACTCGAAGCCGCCCTCGTACGGGTCGAAGGGCACCTCGATCTGTCGCGGTCGCGCGTGGACGGGTGCCTGGATCTGCTGAACGCCTCGGTGGCGGGCGAGTTGCTGCTGAACGGTACGCGGGTGTGCGTGTCCGAGGGCTGGGGCGTGATCGCGGACGGCCTGCACGCGGGCGGCGGCATCTTCTGCATGCACGGGTTCACCGCCCGTGGCGGGATACGCATGCTGGGCGCGCAGCTGTCCGGCGGACTGTTCATGCAGGGCGCGCACCTGGAGCGCCCCGTGCCGTTGGGACGCCCGGGTCCGGGCGGACTGGCCCTGGCCCTGGACAACGTAGTGGCGCCGACGCTCAACTTCTCCAGCGGTTTCACCGCGGACGGGACGGTGACGCTGCGGGGCGCCCGGGTCTCGGACCTCCTGACCTTCGAGGGCGCCTTCCTGAACGCGGCACCCGGCGGCGACGGCCGGGCCCTGATCGGCCTCCTCATGCAGGTGTCCGACTTCGACATCACCCTCGCCCGACGCCCGCACGGCACCATGGACCTGCGGGCCGCGCAGGTGGCCTACCTCCACGACAACGAGCACAGCTGGCCCGACGTGGTGGAACTGGACGGCCTCGTCTACGGCTCCCTCGGAGCGGTCGGGGCGGGCGGGCCCCGCGAGTCCGTGACGGACCGCGTGGCGTGGATACGACGCGGTCCCGGCTACAGCCCACAGCCGTACGAGCAGTTGGCGAGCTGGTACCGGAGCGCGGGCCACGACGACGACGCCCGCCGCGTACTCCTCGCCAAGCAGCGCCACCGGCGCCGTACGCTGTCGCCGGCGGCGCGCGCCTGGGGCTATCTGCTCGACGTGTCCATCGGCTACGGCTACCGCCCCTGGCTGGCCGGCGTCTGGCTGCTCGCGCTGACCCTGCTGGGCACCCTGACCTTCGCCGCGCACCCTCCCACCCCTGCCAAAGAAGGCGAAGGCGCGCCGTTCCAGCCCCTCGTCTACACGCTCGACCTGTTGATCCCCATCGGCGGCCTGGGCCAGCGCACGGCCTGGTATTGGCCGGACAGCGGCGTCCAGTGGCTGGCCTACCTCCTGATCGCCTTCGGCTGGGTGCTGACGACCGCCGTCATCGCGGGGGTCACCCGCACCTTGCAGAAGAACTAGTGGGTCAGGGGCCCTGCCTCCTGAGCCGTTGCGCCCCCGGTGCGGCCCGCCTTCCTTCGGGTCGCACCGGGGGTGTACGGGCGTACGCTCCCTCTGCTATGAATATCGACCACGTGGTAAGTATTTGTTTCCGGTGGCGCTGCGGGCAGCCATTTCGAAAGGACCGGGCGTGGAGAGCATCACGAAGAACCGGCAGTCTCCCGACGTACTGCGCGCCATGATCGAGCGCGCGTACGGGCCCGGGCAGGTCCCCACGGGGGAGGGCTGGGCGGACGAGCTGGGGCACGGCTGGTTCAACGTGGCCTACCGCATCCGGCTGCGCGACGGTGCCGACGTCGTCCTGAAGATCGCCCCGCCCCCGCACGTCGAGGTGATGACCTACGAACGCGGCGCCATGTCCATCGAGCTGCACACACTGGACCTCATACGCACCCGTACCTCGGTGCCGGTCCCCGAGGTGCACTTCGCCGACCGGAGCCACGAGCTCTGCGACGCCGACTACTTCTTCATGCCGTACATCGACGCCGACAACCTCGGCATCGTCTCGGAGCAGCTGCCCGCCGCCGAGCGCGATGCCTGCATGGAGCAGCTCGGCGCGGCCAACCGCGAGATCAACTCCATCGGCGGCCCCGGCTTCGGGCCGCTCGCCGGTCCGCACGACACCAGCTGGCGGCGCGTGTTCACCGGCATCGTCGAGGACGTCCTGACCGACGGCGAACGTCGCGGGGTCGACATCGGCTGGGACTACGACACCGTGCGCGCGGTGGTCGCCGAGCACGCCGGCAGCCTGGATGAAGTGACCGAACCCCGCCTGGTCGAGTGGGACCTGTGGGACGGCAACGTCATGGTCCGCGCCGGCCGCATCGCCTGCATCATCGACCACGAACGCGCCTTCTACGGCGACCCGCTGATCGAGGCGGGCTTCACCGGCAGCCAGCTGCCCGCCTTCGGCGACCCGGGGCCCTTCATGCGCGGCTACGGTCACCCGGAGCTGACCGGGACCGAGCGGGTGCGGCGCCGCCTGTACTGCCTCCACCTCATGCTGATCATGGTCATCGAGACCGTGTACCGGGGCCACACCGACACCAAGCAGTACGACTTCGCCCGCACCCTCCTCGACGAAGCGATGGCACTGCTCGGCCGCACCCGCCGATGACACCCCGGCCCACCGCCCCCGCACCCGCCGACCACACCACCCGCCTCGGCACCGAACCGGTGGGCCGACTGCTGTGGCGAGCCTGCACCCAGACCACGGCCGCTGTCGGCGTCTACGGCATCTACGCCCTGACCAACGCCTGGTTCGTCGGCCACGGCGTGGGCGACGCCGCGATGGCCGCGGTCAACCTGGCCGCCCCGCTCCTCCTGCTGCTCGGCGCGGTGTCCACCACCGTCGGCGCCGGTGGCGCCTCGCTGATCTCCCGCGCCCTCGGCGCGGGAAACCGGCAGGCCGCCGCCCGCGCGGCCGGCAACTCCTTCACCCTGTTCTGGTCCTGCGCCGCGGCCACCACCGTGCTCGGCCTGACCTTCCTCGACCCCCTCCTCGCGCTGCTCGGCGCCCACGGTGAGCTGCGCGAGAGCGCACGCCCCTACGCCGTCGTGCTGCTGTGCGGAGCACTCGTCTCCACCGGCTTCTCCAGCCTGGTGCGCGCCGAGGGGCGGATGGGTTACTCGACCCTCCTGTGGCTCGTCCCCGTCGCCGTCCAGATCACGCTGGACCCACTGCTGATCTTCGGGCTGGGCATGGGGGTACGCGGCGCCGCCCTGGGCACCGTCGGCGGCCAGGCCGTCTCCGCCGCGATGAGCCTCTGGTTCTTCTTCGGCCAGAACGACCGCCCCTACCGCGTCGCGCCGCGCGACCTGCTGCCCCACGGCCCGACCCTGCGGGCCCTCCTCGGCATCGGCCTGCCCTCGTTCCTGGCCGGGACGGGCGTCACCCTCCTGGCGGTTCTCGTCAACGCCACCCTCGCCGCCACCGGGTCGGCCGTCGCGCTGGCCGCGTACGCCGTCTGCGCCCGCCTGCAGACCTTCGTGATGATGCCCCACACCGGCATCAGCCAGGGCCTGCAACCCATCGCCGGCTACAACAGCGGCCGCGGCCTGACCGCCCGCGCCCTCCGCGCGCGCAACCTCGCGCTGCTCGCCTCCCTGCTCTACGGACTGCTCACCGCGGCGGTTCTCGCCCTGCTGGCCGAGCCCCTCGCGGGCCTCTTCCTC
Organism: Streptomyces sp. NPDC097595; assembly: GCF_044761525.1. Lineage (NCBI taxonomy): Bacteria > Bacillati > Actinomycetota > Actinomycetes > Kitasatosporales > Streptomycetaceae > Streptomyces > Streptomyces sp. NPDC097595. The sequence continues at coordinate 148,374 of NZ_JBIWCN010000014.1, forward strand.
AACGACCCCGCCGCCGTCATCACCGCCGGCCGGGCCCTGCGCATCATCGCCCTGGGCCTGACCGTCGCAGGGATCGGCCCCCTGGTGGCGGCCTACTCCCAGTCCCTGGGCCGTCCGGCGCCCGCGTATCTGATGTCCCTCGGCACCCTGCTCCTGGTCAAGGTCCCCCTGATCGTGGCCCTCGGCCGACTGGGCACCGGTGGCGTCTGGGCGGGACTGGCCACCGGCGAACTGGCCACCGCCGCCGTGGCGCTGGTGCTTCTCCGGCGGCTGAGCCCCCCTACTCCCACGGCTCCTTGAGAAGCTGCTGCACGAACGCCCGCAGGACCCCGGCCATATCCACCTCATCGAAACTCGTCAGCTACCGCACCTGCAACGTGGCCCGAATCGGGGGAAGGGACTGATCACGGCGCATTGACGACGGATGGAGGAGCAGATGGCGAAGAGCCGGGAAGAGACGAGGTTCAGGCATCCGCGTCATGAGCGGCGAGGCGAGGCGCGGCTACCCGCCGTCGTGGCGACCCTCGTGGCGATCGTCCTCTACCTGGCTCTCCCGCAGCAGTTGCTGGTGGCCCCGAGGTACGTGCTGCCCGGCCTGGAACTGCTGCTGCTCGTCCCTCTGGTGGCGATCAACCCTCGACGGCTGACCCGCCAGACCCGAACATTCCGCGTCCTGTCCCTGGCCCTCGTGCTGGTGATCGCGGCGAGCAACATGACCGCGCTGGGCATCCTGGTCCACGAACTGATCCACGCCGGGATCAAGGATGGCCCCGCGCTGCTCACGGCCGCCTTGCAGGTGTGGCTGACGAACATCATCGTGTTCGGGCTGGCCTTCTGGGAACTGGACCGCGGCGGCCCCGTCATCCGCACCCAGGCGCCCCGGGACGAACTGCCCCTGGCGGACTTCAGGTTCTCCCAGGACGAGAACGACGACGCGGTCCAGGAGGTAGCCGACGGGGCCAGCGGCTCATCGGACTGGGTGCCCACCCTCGTGGACTACCTGTACATCTCCGTGACGAACTCGACCGCCTTCAGCCCCACCGACACCATGCCGCTCTCCAGCCGCGCCAAGCTGCTGATGAGCATCGAGAGCATCGCGGCACTGACGACGTCCCTGCTCGTCATCGCCCGCGCCGTCAGTGTGCTGCACTGACCCGGCGACTGCCCGGCCACGGCAAGCCGCCGCACTCCCGAGGCCGGGGACGACGGACGGCGGGGACGACGGACGGCGGGGGGAGGCGCCCAGCCGGTTCACCGACAAGGCCCCGCCCCCCCCGCCTCGGCGTCAGCCGCGCGTGAACCGCAGCGTCACCAGCTCGAACGGCCGCAACGACAGCCGCACGCCCTCCTCATCCCTCTCCGGTGCCGGGGCGTCGGACAGCGGTCGCTCCAGCAGGTCCGTCGCCACGGCGTCGGTGGCGCGGAAGCCGGTGGAAAGAGTGACCTTCGCACGGCCGCCCGTCGACTCGTAGAGCCGGACGACGACATCGCCGCTGCCGTCGTCCGCCAGCTTGACCGCGCTGACCACGACCGCGTCGTTGTCGACGGCCACCAGCGGGGCCACCTCGTGCTCACCGCTGATCCGGCGCTCCGGCAGGTTGACCCGGAAGCCCTCGCGGACCGCGTCGCCGATCGCCGCGCCCGGGACCAGGGCGTGACGGAAGCGGTGCACGCCCTGGTCGGTCTCCGGGTCGGGGAAGCGCGGCGCGCGCAGCAGCGAGACCCGCACGGTGGTGGTCGTCCCGGCGTCCGAGTCCCGGACGGTGCGCGTGACGTCGTGACCGTACGTCGAGTCGTTGACGAGGGCGACGCCCCAGCCCGGCTCCTCCAGGTGGACGAAGCGGTGGTTGCACGCCTCGAACTTGGCCGCCTCCCAGCTCGTGTTGGTGTGGGTGGGCCGGTAGAAGTGGCCGAACTGCGTCTCGGAGGCGTACCGCTCGGCATGGACGTCCAGCGGGAACGCGGCCTTGAGGAACTTCTCCGTCTCGTGCCAGTCGACCTCGGTGTCGATGTCGAGCCGCTTGGCACCCGGCTCCAGCGTGAGCAGCTGGGTCACCTTCGAATCCCCGAAGCGGCGGACGATCCGCACGCCGCCGGCCACCGGGGCCAGCTCGTCCACATCCGTCAGGTCCGTGACCGTGTTGCGGTAGAACGCGTCGACGTCCCACGCGTCCCACATGTTCGGGAAGTCCGGGTGGATCTGGAGCAGGTTCGCGGCCGCGCCCGGAGCGACGGTCTCGCGCCCCGCGGCGATGTCGTACGCCGACACGACCAGGCCCCGGCCGTCGATCTCCACCCGGAGCAGCCCGTTGTCCAGCACGAACCCGCCGCCCTCGCGCGGAGCGGGACGGACGGCACCGGCCTCGGCGACGGCCGCCGCCGCACCGGCCGCGACCTCGCCGCGCGCGTGCGGGGCCGCGTTGAAGAGGAGGGTGCGCCCGGCGGCCGGGTCACCGGCCAGCGCACGCTGTGCGGCGTCGATGACGCCGGTCAGCTCCCCGGCGACGGCCGCGTACGTCTTCTCCGCCTCACGGTGCACCCAGGCGATCGAGGAGCCGGGCAGGATGTCGTGGAACTGGTGCAGCAGCACCGTCTTCCAGATCCGGTCCAGCTGCTCGTACGGGTAGGCGAAGCCGGTCCGTACGGCGGCGGTTGCGGCCCACAGCTCGGCCTCGCGGAGCAGGTGCTCGCTGCGGCGGTTGCCCTGCTTCGTCTTCGCCTGGCTGGTGAGGGTCGCGCGGTGCAGCTCCAGGTAGAGCTCGCCCACCCAGACCGGGGCGTTCGGGTATTCGGCCTCGGCCTTGGTGAAGAAGTCCGTGGGGGTCTCCCACGTCACCGTCGCGGAGCCCTCCAGGCTGCGCAGCCGGGCGGCCTTGGCGATCATCTCGCGGGTCGTGCCGCCGCCACCGTCGCCCCAGCCGGTGGGCGCGAGGGAGTGCTTGGCGACGCCCTTGTCCTTGAAGTTCGTCGCCGCGTGGGCGATCTCGCTGCCCTTCATCGAGCAGTTGTACGTGTCGACAGGCGGGAAGTGCGTGAAGATCCGGGTGCCGTCGATGCCCTCCCACTGGAAGGTGTGGTGCGGGAACTTGTTGGTCTGGCTCCACGAGATCTTCTGCGTGAGCAGCCACTTGGAGCCCGCCGCCTTGATGATCTGCGGCAGACCGGCCGCGAAGCCGAAGGTGTCCGGCAGCCACGCCTCGTCGTTCTCGATGCCGAACTCGTCGAGGAAGAACCGCTTGCCGTGCACGAACTGGCGCGCCATCGCCTCGGAGCCCGGCATGTTCGTGTCGGACTCGACCCACATGCCGCCGGACGGCACGAACCGGCCCTCCGCGACGGCCGCCTTGACCTTCGCGTAGACCTCGGGGCGGTGCTCCTTGATCCAGGCGAACTGCTGGGCCTGCGACATCGCGAACACGAAGTCCGGCTCGTCCTCAAGCAGCGCGGTCATGTTGGACGTCGTACGGGCCACCTTGCGGACCGTCTCACGCAGCGGCCACAGCCAGGCGGAGTCGATGTGGGCGTGGCCGACCGCGCTGATGCGGTGCGCGGAGGGCGTCGCGGGCGTCGCCAGGACGTCGGCCAGCTCGGCGCGGGCGGCAGCGGCCGTGCCGGCCACGTCCTGGAGGTCGACCGCGTCCAGCGCGCGGCCGACGGCACGCAGGACGTCCCAGCGGCGGGCGCCCTCCACGGGCAGCTCCTGCATCAGCTCGCCCAGCACCTCCAGGTCCTGGACCAGGTTCCACACGTCCTCGTCGAAGACGGCGAGGTCCATCCGGGCCAGGGTGTACTGCGGCTCGCTGCCGGCGGTCTCCTTGTCACCCAACTGCGTCGGCAGGAAGGGGTGGTAGTCGAGGATCACCGGGTTGGACGCCGCCTCGATGTGCAGCAGCACCTCCTCGCCGCCGGCCACCGGGGCGCCCACCCGCACCCACTGGTTGCGCGGGTTGAGGCCCTTCACCGGGGTGCCGTCGGGGCGGTAGACGAGGCCCTCGCACTGGAAGCCCGGCATGTTCTCGTCGAAGCCGAGGTCGAGCAGCGCCTCCACGGTCCGGCCCGCCCACGCCGCCGGCACGGTGCCGGAGACCTTGAACCAGGAGGTGCCCCACGGAGCGCCCCACCGGTCGCCGACCGCGATCGGCTCGGTGGGCCCGGCCAGGCCCTCGGCGACGGGGACGGGCTCGCCCGGCGCGTTCCACACGGCGACGTCCAGGGGGACGGACTCCGGGTAGACGGCGGGCCGGATGCGCTCGTCGAGGACGCGCTTGAGACGGGCTTCGACCAGGGTGCGGTCGTCGTGCATGAGGGTGACTCCGTTGTGAGTGGTGGGTCGGGTGGGGTGGTTACCAGCGGTGCGCGGTGGAAGCGGTGCCGGAGGTCGTGTACAGCTCGCCCACGGCCCTGACCTGGAAACGAGCGGTTTTCTCGCCCGGTTCCCGGCGCAGACCGGGCACGAAGAACGCGGTGGAGGCGGTGGCGCCCAGGAAGCGCCGGGTGCCGTCGGGCAGGACGCGGTGCAGCTCGTAGTGGCGCGGGGCACCGGGCGCCCGGTGCCAGCGCAGGCGCACGTCGGTGCCGTCGGCGCCCGCGGACGCTCCGGTGACGCGCAGCCCGGTCGGCGCGGCGGGCGTCTCGGCCGTCCGGTCCCGTACGGCCAGGGCACCGAGCCGCCAGCGCACCGGACCGGCCGCGGTGAGACGCACCCCGAGCGCGCGCACCGTACCGGCCTTACCGGAGAGGGAGTTCAGCCGCAGCGTGGAGGTGGTCCACCCGCCGCCGCCCGCCCGGAGTTCGCCCGCCGGGACGTAGGTGTACGTCACCGGGTCGCCCGGCCGGTCCGGTTCGTGCAGGGCGACGGCCAGCTCGACCGTGACCGGACCGGAGCCCGCGTCCGCGCGGTGGGTCAGCTCCACGACCGTGCGCCGCGACAGCGGCAGCAGGGTGCGGTGGAGCTCCACGGTGACCGGGGCGTCGAACTCCCCGGCGACCAGCAGGCTGCTGCCCCCGCGCCAGGCGTCCTCGAAGTCGAAGCCCACGGACGGGCGCCGGCCCTCGGAACGGACGACCCAGCGGCGGCCCGGCAGCCGGTCCTGCACCCCGAGGTGGTTCCACTCCGCGTCCGAGGCGACCCGGCCGTTCTCGTACCAGCGCAGGCCGTGGCCGGTGTTGAAGGTGGTGGCGAACGGCAGCCGGTCCACGGTCGAGCGGTCGGCCACCGCCGTCGCGGGCGCGCGCCAGGGGTCCGTACGGTCCGGCCGGGCCGGATCCAGGGACCGCCCGGACCAGAACCGCTGGTCGGCGGCGTGGAACTGAGCGGGAGTACGGTCCTCCGGAAGATGGCTGCGGGTCCACTCCGGCCGGTAGAAGCCGTAGCCGACGGTGTGCGGGCGGTCCGCCGGAATGATCGCGTCCCAGTCCACAGAGGCGTTCCAGCCGTTGGACTCGACATCGACGCCGGCCCACAGGGCGTACCGGCTGCGGCCGGCGGCCTCGGCGTTCCGGCCGGAGGAGGCGAGCGACTCGGGCGTCCAGCGGAAGTCCACGAACATCGAGTCCGCCTCCCGGAACAGCGCGGTGTTCTCGGCGTTGAGCGCGCCCTGCCAGCCGACCTCGCCCCGTACCGTCATCGCGTCGTACCAGGTGATGCGCAGCCCCGCCGCGTCGCTGCGCGCCCGGAGCTCCGTGACGAAGGCGAGCATCTCGGCGCCGAGCGCGGCGTCCCCGCCCTCGGTCTCGGCGTTGAGGAACCAGCCGTCGAAGCCGTGCGCCACGGCCGCCTCCACCAGCTTCGCGGCCAGCGGGAAGCGCCCCGCCGCGTCGCGCTGCACGAGGTCCCGGGTCCACCGGAGGTCGCCGCCGTGGTGCACGGGCGGCAGGAACACGGTCCCGAGGACGGGCACACCGTGCCGGTGGGCCGCGTCCACGACCGGGGCGTTCGGAGCGAGGATCAGGCCCTCGCCGGCCGATCCGCCCCAGAAGACCATCTCGTCGATGTACGCCCAGTGGTTCAGTGCGTAGTAGTCGGCGGTGGCCGAACCCTGCGACGGGTTGCCCGCGGTGTTCCCGAAGGCCACCAGAGAGGTGATCCGCGCCTGATCGGTCCGGGCCGTGGAATTGGCCGGGACCGGGGTGAAACGGTCCGCGAGCGGCACGGACGCGGTGTTGAACGGAAGGTCCGGGTCGGTCTCGGGGCGCCACGCCTTCAGGCTGCGCCAGATGATGCCGTCACTGGGGGTGCCGGAGGGCAGCGAGTCGGGAAACCAGTACGAGGCGCAGGGCTGCTTCGCGGCTGGTGCGGCGGCGTGGGCGGTCGTGGCCAGGCCGGGGGTGAGCAGGGCGGCGGCGGTTCCGGCTCCGGCGAGGACCACGGTGCGGCGGCTGGGGGCGGACGGGCGGCGCTGGGACTGGGTCATGGTGTGCTCCGTATCGTGCGGGTTCGATTCCGGTGCGGTGCGGGGTGACGCGAAGTCAGCTGACCTCGTCGGGTGTGACGACCTTCGTGATGCCACGGGCGGCCAGGTGTTCCTGGTCAAAGGCCCTGCTCGCGAGGACGGTGGTGGGGCGGACGCCGTCGGCGGTGAGCCGGGCGAAGGCCTCGAAGACCGCGCCGCCGGGGGCGCAGACGGAGCGGCGGGGCGCGGTCTCGTCGTCCCCGGTGTCGACGACGAGGGCCGTCGTCCGGGGCGCGGGCAGGTGGGTGCGCCCGCGCTGCTCCTCGACGATGCGGGCGATGGCCTGGCCGGCCGGTTTGACCTGGCGGTCGTTGGTCAGCAGCCCGAGGCTGTACTCCAGCTCCGGGAAGTCGGCCAGTGAGCGCGACACGTCGTGGGAGCACCACCAGGTGACGCCCCACACGTCCTCGCAGTCCAGGGCGTTGGCCACGGTCGCCTCGGTGAACGCGGCGGCGTGCTCGGCCGGGATCAGCGGGGCTGGCGCGCCGACCTCCTGGAGCCAGACCGGCCGGTGCGGGTCGAGCGCCCACGCCTTGGAGAGTTCGATGAGGTAGGCGGCGTGGTGCTCGGTGGCGGTGCCGGTACGGCCGTGGCGCTGGGCGGTGCCGTTGAAGACCCAGGAGTGCACGGCGGTGACGGCGCCCTTGCGCGCCGCGTGCGCCGGGGTGAAGGCGTGGTCGTCCTGGTACCAGGCGGCGTCGTATTCCGCATGCAGGTGGAGCTTGCCCGGCGCCCCCTCCTCGCAGGCATCCAGCATCCGCGTCAGCCAGGCGTCCGCCTGCTCGGGCGTGATGCGGTCGGGGTCGGGGTGCGGGTCGCCGGAGAACTGGTTGATCTCGTTGCCGAGGGTCATCCCGATGAAGTGCGGCCGGTCGGCGAGCGCGGCGGCCAGGGTGCGCAGGTACTCGGCCTGCCCGGAGAGGACGTCCGGGTCGGTGAAGAGGTTGCGCCGGTGCCACGTACCGGTCCAGGCGGGCAGGAAGTCGAAGCTCGACAGGTGGCCCTGGAGCCCGTCCACGTTGACGTCGAGGCCGCGTTCGGCGGCGGCGTCGGCGAGCTGCACGAGCTGCTCGACGGCGCGCGGGCGGATCAGGGTGCGGTTGGGCTGGAAGAGCGGCCAGAGCGGGAAGACCCGGATGTGGTCGAGCCCGAGTCCCGCGATCGAGTCCAGGTCGGCGCGTACGGCGTCGAGGTCGAAGTCCAGCCAGTGGTGGAACCAGCCCTGGCTGGGCGTGTAGTTGGCGCCGAAACGCAAGGGGGAGGTGCTCATACGGAACAGGAGTCCTGGTTCTAGTGGTGCGAGGGGGCGGCCGGGGTCAGCCCTTGACGGCGCCTTCGCCGACGCCCCGGAAGAAGAAGCGCTGCAGCCCTGCGAAGAGGATGATGAGCGGGAGCACGGCGATGATCGTGCCCGCCGCGACGAGCCGCTCGTCGTTGGCGAAGGTGCCGTGCAGGTAGTTCAGGCCGATGGTCAGGGTGAAGTTCTCCGGGTCGCTGAGGACGATCAGCGGCCACAGGAAGTCGTCCCACGAGCCCATGAAGGCGAAGATCGCGACCACGGCGAGGGTGCCCTTGACGGAGGGCAGCGCGATCCGCAGGAAGCGCTGCCAGACGTTGGCCCCGTCCACGAACGCGGCCTCCTCGATCTCCACGGGGAGGTTCAGGAACGCGTTGCGCATCAGTAGCACGTTCATGGCGCCGACGGATCCCGGCAGCAGCACGCCGAGCAGGGTGTTGTTCAGCCCCAGGTCACGCATGGTGGTGAACTGGGCGATGATGATGCCCTCCACGGGGACGAGCATGGCGAGGATGAACGCCAGCGTCGCGGCCCTGCGCCCCCGGTAGCGGAGCCTCGCCAGTGCGTACCCGGCGAGTGCCGAGCCGACGCAGTTGGTGACCACGTTGGCGGAGGCGACCTTGAGCGAGTTCAGCGCGTAGTCCCAGACCGGGATGGTGTCGGCGACCCGGCTGTAGTTGTCCAGCGTCGGATCGCTGGGGAAGAACTTCGGCGGGGAGCTGAAGATGTCCTCGTTCGGGCCCTTCAGCGAGGTCGACAGCTGCCACAGGAACGGACCGACGGTCAGGGCCAGGACCGCCAGCAGCAGCACGTACCGCAGCACGAGCTGCCAGACGGGGACCCGCCGGCCCTCGGCGTCGGTGGTCTTCAGGAAGCTCACGCGTCCTCCTTGCGGTCGGCGCGCAGCACCAGCAGCATCAGGCCGACGGTGACGACGAAGATGACGACCGAGATGGCGGAGGCGTAACCGACCCGCCCGCTCAGCCCGGTGCCGACCCGCTGGACGAGCATCACCAGGGTGGTGTCCTCACCGGCCGGTCCGCCGGAGGGGCCGGCCATCAGGTACACCTCGGAGAACACCTTGAAGGCGGAGACCGAGGAGAGGGCGGCGACCAGCACCATGGTCGAGCGGATGGCGGGCACGGTGACCGTGAAGAAGCGGCGTACGACACCGGCACCGTCCACGGACGCGGCCTCGTGCAGCTCCTTCGGTACGTTCGCGAGGGCGGCCAGATAGATGATCATGTAGTAGCCGAGGCCCTTCCAAACCGTGACCGTCATCGCGCTGCCCAGCAGCAGCCACTGGTCGCTCAGGAAGCCGACCTTGCCGATGCCGACGGCCTCCAGGACCGCGTTGATCAGCCCCCGGTCGTCCAGCATCCACACCCAGATCAGACCGACGACCACGATGGACGCGACGACCGGGGTGTAGAAGGCCGACCGGAAGAAAGTGATGCCCGGGATATGCCGCTGGACGAGCATCGCCAGCAGCAGCGGCAGGATGACGAGCGCGGGGACCACGCCGACGACGTACAGCACGCTGTTGCGCAGGCCGGTCCAGAACATCTCGTCGTGCAGCAGCTCCCGGAAGTTCGCCAGGCCGACGTACGAGCCGGGAACCAGCGTCCGCCGGTCGGTGAAGGAGTTCACCAGCGTGCTGAAGAACGGGTAGAGGCTGAAGACGCCGACCACGATCAGACCGGGCGCGGCGAACAGCCACGGGCTGAGGGGCAGATGGCGGCGGATCCGGCCGGAGGGCCGGCCCGCCGCGGCGGTGGGGGAGGGGGAGTTCACGAGGGGCTCAGCTCTGCTGCAGCAGCCGGTCACACGCCTTGACAGCGTTGTCAAGAGCTTCCTTGGGGCTCTGCTTCCCTTGGAGCGCCTTGGCGATCTGGTTGCGCAGCTCGGTCTTCATCTGCTCGCTGAACAGCACCGGGGTGTAATTGACGGCCGTCTTCAGGGACTTCGCGGCCGCGACCCGGACCCGGGTCTCGTCCGTCCCGTCCTCCTTGGTGAAGTACGGGTCGTCGAGCGAGCCAGCGGTGCTCGGGAAGATGGCGACCTGCTTGGCGAACTCCATCTGCCGGGTCGCGTCGGTCACGAAGTGCGCGAAGGCCACGGCGGCCGGCTTGCGCTTGCTCTGCGCGTTCACCATGACGCCCATGACGTACATGTTGGCCTTGCCGGTGCTGCTGACCTGGTCGGTGATCCCGATGTTCTTGTAGAGGCTCGGGGCCTGCTTCTTGAAGTTGGCCAGGTCCAGCGCGCTGCCCGGGTTCATCGCCACGGACTCGGTGAGGAACTTGTGGCCCGAGGACTCGGGCGTCGCGGTCAGCGCCTGGGAGTCGAGCGCCTTGGCGTCGTACAGCTCCTTGTAGTGCGTGAGGAGTTCGACGCCCTTCGCGTCGTTGAAGGCGAAGCCCGTGCCCTCCTCGTTCATCAGCCGGCCGCCGTACCGGCCGAAGTCCTCGATGGTGGGGACGTTGGCGAGCGTGGCGACCTTGCCGTGGCTCTTCTCCGCCAGCTTCAGACCGTCCGCGAAGACCTCGTCGTAGGTGGTCGGCGGCTTCTGCGGGTCGAGTCCCGCGTCCTTGAACAGGCGCTTGTTGTAGAACATCGGGCCGGTGTTGAGGTACCAGGGGAAGGCGTACGTGCCCTCCGTGCCGGGTATCTGGTGGCTCTTCCAGGCGCCGTCCAGGTACTCCTTGCGGTACTTCGGCGCGGCCTTGTCGAGGTCGAGCGCGAGACCGGCCTTGGCCAGCGGAGCCACCAGGTCGGGTGAGACGTTGACGACGTCGGGCAGGGTGCCGCCCGCCGCGTCCGCGCTGATCTTGTCCGCGTAGCCCTCGCCCGGGCGGTCGACCCACTTGACCTCGGTGCCGGGGTACTTCTTCTCGAAGTCCGCGATGACGCCGTTGAAGTAGTCCTTGAAGTTCGCCTGGAGGTTCCAGGTCTGGAAGGTGATCTTCCCCTCGACCTTGCCCGAGGCGTCGGACGAGTCCGAGCCGGATCCCCCGCCGCACGCGCTCAGCGGCAGGACGGTGGCGAGGACGGCGGCAGCGGCGACTGCTCTGCGGGAGATGTGCACGGTGAACGGCTCCTTTGCTCGGACCAGGCGCGCGGACGGTGGCCCCGGGGTCCCTGACCCGGCGGGCCGCGTTCGCCCGACAGACCCTGCAATGTGTCGGTGCTCAAAGTCAATACATTCACCGGAACGTAATCTCGGGAACCGGCATCAGTGCAGGTCAGAGCTGTATGAGCTGCTATTGACACGCGCTTACTAATGCGCTTTAGATGGTTCTTGCTCAAGCGCTTTAGTCATCCGGGCCCCGGCCCTCGACCAATGTGCGGGGAAGCTCTACGATGCCTCCGGGCGAGCGAACCCGATGGCCCGTCAGTACCCCCAGGCGAGGCAGGAAGTGAGGCACGGGTGGCTCCGAAGCGGCCGACCATGAAGGACATCGCCCAGCGGGCCGGTGTCTCGGAGAGCGCCGTCTCCTTCGCGCTCAACGACCGGCCGGGTGTCTCCGAGGTCACCCGCGCCCGGGTGCGGCGCGTCGCCGAACAGCTGGGCTGGCGCCCGAGCGCCGCCGCCCGCGCCCTGTCCGGCGAGGGCTCGGCCACCGTCGGCCTCGTCGTGGCGCGTCCGGCGGCCAACCTCGGTGTGGACTCCTTCTTCCTCCAGCTGATCTCCGGCATCCAGGAAGTGCTGTCCGAACGTCATCTCGGCTTGCTCTTCCAGGTGGTGGACGACGTGGCGGACGAGTGCGGCGTCTACCGCCGCTGGTGGGCCGAACACCGCGTCGACGGAGTGCTCGTCGTGGACCCGCGCACGGACGACCCCCGCGTCGCCCTCCTCGACGAACTGGGCCTGCCCGGCGTCGTCATCGGCGCCCTCCCCGGCACCGACACCGGCCCCCACCCCGGCCTCTCCCAGGTCCGCGCCGACGACGCGGGCGCGATGGCCGCCCTCGTGGGCCGTCTGCACGAACTGGGCCACCGGCGCATCGTGCACATCGCCGGCCTGCCCTCACTCGCGCACACCGACCGCCGCATCCGCTCCCTGCGCCTGGAGGCCGACCGGCGCGGCCTGACCGGGGCGCACTCCGTGACCACGGACTACTCCGACACCGAGGGCGCCGCCGCGACCCGTCGGGTCCTGGAGCGGGACGACCCGCCGACGGCGCTGATCTACGACAACGACGTGATGGCGGCGGCCGGGGTGGCCGTGGCGGCCGGTCTCGGGGTCCGGGTCCCGGACGATGTGTCGGTGGTGTCCTGGGAGGACTCCGCGCTGTGCCGGCTGACCGCCCCGTGGCTGACCGCGCTCTCCAGGGACCCGGTCGCCTTCGGCCGCCTCGCCGCCCGCGAACTCACCACCCTGCTCGACGGCGGCGCGCCCCGCACCGTACAGGTGCCCCTGCCCGACCTCATCGAACGGGGCAGCACGGCGCCCGCCCGCCAGGACGCGCTGACGGAGACAGCCTAGGTCGCGCCGCCCCTACGACGGATCGTCCGGGACGGCGGACAGCAGACGGTGCAGGATCGGCCCGGCCGAGCCGCCGCCCGTGACCCCCTGCTCGACCACGCAGGCCACGGCGACATTGCCGCGACGGGCCACCAGCCAGCCGTTGTTGGGCTCATCCTCCGAGACCTCCGCCGTGCCCGTCTTCGCCCCGAGCCCGCCGGGCAGGTCGGCCAGGACCTGCGCCGTCCCGCCCGTCACGGTGGCCCGCATCATCGTGTTCAGCTGGGCGACCACGGACCGGGGGAGTGCCGTGGTGGAGGTCTTGTCCTCGGTGCCGGGAAGGATCGTCGGCTGGTGGAAACGGCCGGACGTCGCGGTCGCCGTGACCGAGGCCATGATCAGCGGATTGGCCTGGATGCGGCCCTGCCCGATCATGGCCGCCGCCTTCTCCGTCTCGTCCTTCGGCACGGGCACCGACCCGTCGTACGAGGGGATGCCCACGTGCCACTCCTGGCCGACGCCGAAGTACGTGCGCGCCACATCGCCCGTCTCCGCGTCACCGAGCTTGCCGCGTAGGCCGATGAACGCGGTGTTGCACGATTCCATGAAGTCCTTCTGGAAAGTGGCGCCGTGGAACTCCGACGTCTCGACGTTGTGGAACTCCTTGCCCACGGTCAGGTACTTGGGACAGTCCACCACGGTGTCCGGGGTCACGGCGTTCTTCAGCAGCAGCGCACTGCTCGTGACGATCTTCCAGGTGGAGCCGGGTGCGTACGTCCCCGAGGCGGCCCGGTTGAAGCCGGTGGCGGGGGAGTTGGCCATGGCGAGGATCTCGCCGTTGTCGATGCGCAGGGCGACCAGCGAGGCGTTCCGGCCGCCGGACTCGGCATCCAGCGCCTGATCGGCGGCGGACTGCCACGCGGCGTCCAGCGTGGTTCTCGTCGCCTTGTCGCTCGCCCTGCCGTCCTTGTCCGGCCGCCGCCCGAACGCGGCCTCCGTGCCCTCGGTCCGCCCGGTTACCCGGTCGACGAGCCGGATCGCGCCGCGCGGCTCCCCGTCGGCGCCGGCCAGCCGCGCGAGCAACGGCCGCAGCGACGGATACTCCTTGCCGACGAGGGACTTCCCGTTCCGGTCGGCGACCTCCGGCGCGCTCGCGTCCTCCCGCTCCAGACGGAATTTCGCCCGGTCGCTCAAGTGCGGGTGCACCAGCTCCAGAGCCCAGTCGACCTTCCAGGCCCCCTTGTCCTCCCGCAGAGGGACGCGGGAGGTGTACGTCCAGGTGCCCAGCCCCTTCACCGGCATCTTCGCCGTGTACGCGACCCGTACGCTGCCGTCGTCCGCGCGCTCCGCGGAACCCGCGGTCAGGCGGGGCTTGTCGATGTCGAGGCCGGTGGTGAAACTGCGCAGCACATCCTGGGCCCTGGCGGGGTTGGTGGTACGCGCGGCCGCGCCCTCGTAGCGCCCGGCCGACCAGTCACCGAGAAAGGCGCGCGCCTGTACGGCGGCGGCCGGATCCAGAGCGTCGGAATCGCGGTCGAACGGGCCGAGCTTCGCGGCGTACGCACCGCCCGCGACGACAGCGAGGATCACGGCCGCGGCGGTGACGGCCTTGAGCGGGGTACGTGTGTTTCTTCCCCGGACAGAAGTGTGTGTCATGCGGCGAGGAGACCAAGGTCCTTCACCATATGTCCAAGTCGGATATGGGTGAGTCATTCATCAAGAACAGATATGATTGCTGGTCGTGGACCTGATCCGGCACTTGGAATGCTTTGTCGCTGTTGCAGAAGAGTCACACTTCGGCCGTGCGGCGGTCCGCCTCAACATGGCCCAGCCGCCGCTGTCCCAGCGCATCCAGCGCCTGGAGCGGGAGCTGGAGGTACGGCTCTTCGACCGGAACAGCCGCCAGGTCGTCCTCACCAAGGCCGGCACGCTGCTCCTGCCCGAAGCGCGCGAGGTCCTGGCCCGCGCCGGAACGCTGCGCGCCGCCGCCCTCCGTATCCGGGACGGCGAGAGCGGACTCCTCCGGGCAGCGCTGCCGCCCGACATCGCGGGCAGCACCGTCGCCGCCCTGCTCAACGCGTTCCGGGCGAACTGCGCCACGGTGGAACTGGAGCTGCACGAACTGTCCACCGCCGAGCAGCTCGAACGGTTCGCGTCCCAAGGGCTCGACGTCGGCCTCGTACACCACCCCTGCGACGTGACCGGCCTGGAACTCGGGCCGGTGCTCCGCCGCGACCTCGGCGTCCTGCTCCCTCGCGACGCACCCGCCGCACAGCACACCGAAGTGCCCCTCGCCGCGCTCGGCGACCATGACCTGGTGCTCTTCCCACGCGCCGGATCGCCCGCGCTCTACGACGACCTGCTGACCACCTGCGCGCGCGGTGGCTACACACCGCCCGCCGTCAGGCACGGCAGCGGCACCAGCTTCGTCCGCGGCCTCGTCCTCTCCTCCGCGGCGGTCGCCCTCGCACCGCGCGACACCGCGGACGACACCACACCCCCCGACCTCGTCTGGCGCCCCCTCGCCGGCGCCCCGCTGGCCTGGCGGCACTCCGCCGCATGGCCACGGGGCCATGGTGACGCCGCCGTACGCGCCTTCGCCGACGCCGCCGCGCAAGCGTTGCGCACCACGGCCGATGCCCGCCCCGACGCCCCCACCCGTCCGACGTATCTGCGCCCCGCAGCGGAGTACTGGCTATGACCGACACACCCACCGCCCTCCGCGCCGCCTTCACCGACGCCGGAGTCACCGGACGGCTGCACGCCCTCGACATCGACTCGGGAGCCGAACTCGATGTGGACGGGGACGAGGTGGTGTGCACCGCCAGCATCCACAAGCTGCCGCTGCTCGTGGCCCTGCACGACCGGGCCGCCGCCGGCGACCTCGACCTCACCGAGCAGATCGACTGCCCGCCGCTCGGACGCGCCGCCGGCCCGACCGGCCTCGCGGCCATGCTGGACGGCGCGCGGCTCTCCCTGCGCGACCTCGCCTACCTCATGATGGCCGTCAGCGACAACGCCGCCGCCGACCTGCTCCTGGACCGCGTCGGCCTCGACGCCGTGAACCGTACGGCCGCACGCCTCGGCCTCTCCCGGACCATCGCCACCCACTCCTTCGGCGAGATGATGGCCAGCGTCAAGCAGGACGCGGGACCCGGCGGCGCACAGGCCCTCGCCGACCCGCACGTCATCGCCCGCCTTCGCGCGCTCGACCCGGCATGGGCCAACCGCAGCACCCCGGGCGAACTCACCCGGCTCCTCGCCGCGATCTGGCGCGACACGGCCTGCACCCCCGAAAACGGTGCCGCCATAAGGCGGCTGATGGCGTTGCAGGTATGGCCGCACCGTCTCGCCTCCGGATTCCCCTTCGACGACGTACACGTAGCGGGTAAGACCGGCTCCCTCCCTACCCTGCGCGGCGAGGTCGGCGTCGTCGAGTACCCCGACGGCGGCCAGTACGCCGTCGCCGTGTTCACCCGCACCCTCAGCACCGCGGCGATCGTCCCCGCCGCCGACGCGGTGATCGGCACCGCCGCCCGTATCGCCGTCGACGCACTCCGCGGACGGAGGACTACCGCGCCGGGCTGACCGTCGACCCGCGCCACGAGGAGGCGGCCGCTGCGGGACTGCCTGGAGGACTTGTACGGCGACCCGCGCGCCCCGCGGGGCGTTGAGCCGTCACCAGGCCGTGTGCCCGGAGGAACCCCGGTCGGCGCTGTCGGCGAGAGAAAGCCGGACGATCAGTCGTTTCCCGAGCGGCTCCCTGCGGACCTCGAAGCTCTGGCAGACCATGAGCACCACCTCCAGGCCGTGCCGGCCGACGCGGGTCGGGTCGGCCGGTGAAGCGGCGGGGAGCACGGCGCCGGTGTCCCACATGCTGATGCCGAGCACGGCACCGTCGGATTCCAGGTCGAGCAGGCACGGCCCGGGGGCGTACTTGCACACGTTGGTCGCCAGTTCACTCACGACGAGCTGTGCGACATCCACCGCCCGGTCGGACGCGGCCCACCCGCGCAGTGCCTGGGCCTCGGAGAGGAAGTCGCGCACGAACTCTCGGGTCCGGGCGATCTCACCGGAAGCCATCTCGTACGCGGCGCTCCGGCGCAGGGTGCATTCCCCGCCGAACGCCTGGTCGACACTGTCGCAAAGCTGCTGCTGTCCCATGGGTCCCCCGTGCGGCACACTGATTTTCCCTGCCCTCAGCCCGCTACCCCGGCATACGTTTTTCACGCCACCCCCGTTGCGTGATCGGCACCACGGCCGAAGGCGAACCGGTCAATCGTCCCGGCTCGCCAGGGGCGGGCGGAAACAGGCGATCACCATCTTGCCGTCGGCGCACGGGTGGGCCTCCCAGTCGTCGGCCAGGGCGTCGACGAGGAACATACCCCGCCCGCCCGGCCTGTCGGGGCTCGGTGGTCGCGGTGTGGGCAGCGTGGTCGACGAGTCGTGGACGGCGACGTGCAGACAGTGCTCGTCCCAGGTCATCACCAACTGCGCACTGCTGTCGGCGTGCACGTGGGCGTTGGTGACCAGCTCCGAGACGGTCAGCAGCACATCGTCGACCACCTCCGAGGCGTCGCCGGCCCACGGCAGCGTCATCAGGTGGTCACGCGCCCATTCCCGCGCTTTCCTCACTTCGCTGTGGAGAGGCAGCGACCGCGCCCAGCCCACCGCGCGCAGTGATTCCCCCATGATGTTCCCTTCATCGATCCGGTGGTTACGACTCGCGTGTACCCCCGGCCGAAGCGCTGACGCGACACGGCCCCTCGACCGGCTCGGACCGGCGCGCGGGTCGCGATTCCTGCGCCGACTGCCTCACCGCCCGTGGCGCCGCGCCCAGTTCCTTCCGGCAGGTCTTGTTGAACGCCTGGAGATCCGGGATGCCGACGGTCGCGGCGATCGCCGGGATGGCGAGCGTCGAGGCGGTCAGGAGGTGCTGGGCACGCGCCATGCGACGGTGCCGGATATAGCCGACGACCGTGAGCCCCGTGTCCTGCCGGAACAGCCGCGTCAGATGGGTGTGGGAGACCCCGGCGACACGCGCGATGTCCGGGACGCCCAAGGGCTCGGCGAGATGCTCCTCGATGTGCGCCATGGCCGCCCGCAGGACGGAACGCTTCGGCCCTTCCCGGTTCGCGGACGCATCGACCAAGCCGGTGGTGTGCCACAGCAGCGTCCAGAGTTCCGCCGCTGCCCGCGCCGACGAGGACTGCGTGCAGGCCGCGACGGTCTGCCGCAGCAGGCCGCTGAGAAGCGCGGCGTCCGCGCCGGTGTCCTGCATCGCCGGAACGTGCCGCCGCTCACCACGGCCCGGCAGCATGAAGTGGGCGTAGAGGTGCCGGCAGGGCGTGGTGTCGTAGTGGAAGTGCACCTCGGTGTCGGGCGGTACGAGGCTCACGTATCCCGGACGGATCGGATGCCGGAAGCCGCCGTACTCCAAGACGCCGGAGTAGGCGTACAGATGCACCTGCCACAGCTGCGGCAGCCGGAACACATCGTGCGGACCGCCGTACCCGTGCACACCCACGCCCGCACTGTGCACTCGCGGAGGAAGGTCGAGGGCCAACTCGACAAGGTGTTCCATGGTGGAAAATTACCAGTAGCTGATGGATACAGCCCACGACTGCGGCGCCATCGCTTCGTACGGTCGTCGCATGGCAACCACACGAAACCTACTGAGCACGGTCCAGGTGGCACGGTTCGTGGCCCAAGGCTTCCTGCGCCTCGACGGCATCGTGCCTCGGGAACTCAACGAGGAGGCACCCGACGTCTTCGCGGCGGGGCTGCCCACGGTGCCGTACGGGACCCCTGTCCAAAAGGCTTTCCCCGAGGGGTCGTTCGCGCGACGACTCCTGGAACTGCCCGAAGTCGCAGGTGCGGTGCAGAGCCTCGTGGGGTCGGACCCGACCGTCGACCACCACCACGTGCACACGCGCGAACCGCACGAGGGGAGCGCACAGCCACTGCATGCCGACGCCCTCATCGACCTGCGGACCGACGCCTTCGACGTACAGCTCATGTATTACCCGCAGGCCGTGACCGCGGACATGGGCGGCACACTCATCGTCCCGGGCAGTCATCTGCGCCGGACGAACGAGTCCGACACCGGCCGCTACCAGAACCTGCGCGGCCAGACCCGGCTGACCTGCCCGGCCGGCACGGTCGTCCTGCTGCATCACGGCATCTGGCACGGTGGCCGGCGCAACGACAGCGACCGCGTGCGCCACATGTACAAGATCCGTTTCAACCCGACCGAGCCGCAGGTAAACCTGTGGGACACGAAGGACATCCACGACCCGGCCGTGGCCGAAGAGTTGAGGCGGACCTTCCCCTGGTACGAACCGGCTGCGGGCAGGCTGGAAGTCCACAACCGGATCAAGCTGTGGCGCCGCCTGTCCGACGATCCGGACTTCGACATCGACTACTGGGCCACTCGCATCACCAACAGACCCGTGCAGAGGAGAAGCGCGTGAGCAGTTCCACCACCGTGCGACAGCAGGTCCTGTTCCTGTACCTGAGTACGTCGGCCCTCGACTCCGTGGTCGTGGGCTGGGCCCGGTACGACGGCACCGGTGCGAGCCGGCCCACGACCGGCGACAGCGACGAACCGCCCTACGAGACGGGCGTCGCCGCGCTGGAGGACGGCTGGCGTCTCATCCAGGCCGCTCAGCTCATCCCGCCCTACCCCGGAGGGGAGTACGAGACGTCGTTCCTGAAGCACGAGTTCCTCTTCGAGAAGCTCGTGCGGTGCGAACCGGACACGACGGCCTCCCTCTAGGGCCTGTCCGGTGGATCTTCGCGGGCCCGCGACGCCTGGCACGCACTCTCGCCGCACGCCCGAATCACCCAAGTACGTCCAGTACGAGGGTGATCCGGGCGCACGCCGAGAAGTGGGGTCTCCCCTGTTCGAGCGAAGCCGAGAACTTGGGGATGCACCAGACGCCGCGGGCTGATCCACGAAGATCCGCTGGACAGGCCCTAGCACTCGGCCGGGGAGCGCGCTCAGCGCGTCGGCGGAGCGAACTCGGGCTGGTCGAGCAGCCGCAGCCAGCTCCCGTCGGACTGGCGCCTGACGACCTGCGCCCGCGCCCCGGCCCCGTCCTCGGGCGGGGTCGAGGTGAGGGCGATGTCACCGCTGACCAGCGTCGGCAGCGGCTGCTCCGGTTCGAAGCGGGGACGGTTGGCCAGCACCTTCTCCCAGAGGGCACGGATCGCATCGCGCCCGACCGTCTGCGCACCGGGCGGGTAGGCCATCACCGCGTCCTCTTCGTACAGCGCGGCGACCCCCGCCGCGTCACCGGCATTGGACCGCTCGACGAACAGGCGGGTGATGTCCTCGGGCCGCATGGCCTTCTCGTACTCGGGCATGGGTTCCTCCTCGCATGGGGTACCGGCACTTCCCAGCGTGATCGGCCGCCGATCAGAAGTCCAACACATGGTTCTTCTACGAACTAGAATGTGCAGGCATGGAGCTGAGGCAGCTGGAGTACTTCGTCGCAGTCGCCGAAGAGCGGAATTTCACCCGCGCGGCCGAGCGGGTGCACATCAGCCAGTCCGGCGTCAGCGCCCAGATCCGCCGGCTCGAACGAGAACTCGGAGCCGAGCTGTTCGACCGGACGGCCCGCACCGTCACCCTCACCGTCGCGGGGAAGGCCGCGCTCGAACACGCCCGCGCCGCCCTCGCCTCAGCAGGAGCGGTCGGCCAGTCGGTCGACGAGGTGACCGACCTGATACGGGGCCGCCTCACCGTCGGCATGGTCGTCGGCTGCACCCTCACCCCGCTCTTCGAAGCCCTCGCCGCCTTCCACGACGCGCATCCCGGCGTGGAGCTCGCGCTGCTGGAAGACAACTCCGACCGGCTCACCGAAGGGGTCCGAACCGGCGCCCTCGACCTGGCGCTCGTCGGGACGGCGACAGCCGCCCCCGAAGGGCTGCACGCGCTGACGGTCATCAGCGAACGGCTCGTCGCGGCAGTCCCGGCCGGGCACCCCCTGGCCGAACAGCGGCGGGTCGTCCTGAGGGACCTGGTCGCCCATCCCATCGTGTGCATGCCACCCGGCACCGGCCTGCGTGCCGTGCTCGACCAGGCTTGCGCCGCACAGCACCTCCACCCCTCGATCGCGATGCAGGCCGGCGCCGCGGACGCCATCGCGGACCTGGCCGCGCGCGGCCTCGGCGTGGCCGTCCTCAGCGACTCGATGGCCGCGTCCCACCGCGACCGCCTCATGGCCCGCACGATCGACGACGTCGAGACTCCGGCCCTCCTCGCCCTGATCTGGAAGAGCACACACAACCCCGCGGTACGCAAACTGCTCGCGCACAGCCGACAAGCCTTCACGGATTCCGGCGGTATGGAATAGCGGAGAATCAGAGGGCTACGACTGGGTACCCGATCCGTGCAGCCGCTCGCATACAGCAGAGGACGGAATCATCATGGCGTCAGAAGAAGGTCAACAGGCTCAACAACGATTCTGTAAGGCGTGCGGTACGCCCGCCGGCGACGGGAAGCTGTGCGAGAACTGCGGCGCCGTGCTGGGACTGCCCGACACGGTGGGTTTGGTGGATGACGAGGCAGCAGTGGCACGGCGCGTCTTCGAGGAAAGGGACCGGTAGTCGCAATGACCAATTTCGTCATCACCGTGCCCGGCACATTCGGCATCGAAATCACTGACTCCACAAGGTCCGCCCTGGAGAGCGCACTGGCTTCGCAGCACACGGATGTGAGCGAGAGCGAAGGCTTGGACCTGCTCACGCTCAACGAGGACGGCACCTTCTCCGTCCGTCTGGAAGTGGAAGCCCGGGATCGATACGAGGCCGAACTGAATGCCAGCAGGATTCTTTCCGCAGCCTTGAAAAAGGCAGGAATCAAAGAATCCGACGCCCCTCTCGGCCCGCCCGCCGTGACCGGAATCGACAGCGACCTCTGAGCCAGGGGTGAAGGCCGGCCAGGACCGTCAGGTGCCCGCCGTCCGAGCTCCCAGCACCGGCAGCAGCCGCAGCTTCTCGTCGTCCGCCGAACCCGGGGTGGCGGTGTACACCAGCAGCGTCTGGTTCTGTTCCGGGTCCAGCAGGACCTGGCACTGGAGGGTGAGGACGCCCAGTTCGGGGTGGCGTACCAGCTTGGGGTCCACACGCGGTACGTCGATCTCGTGGGCGCTCCACAGGTCGGCGAACTCCGGGCTGCGCTCCAGCAGGAGGTCGCGCAGGTGCTCCGCGCGGCCGCCCGCCCCCTGCCGCGAGTAGGCGGCGCGCAGGCCGGAGGTGAAGAAGCGGCTGTGCAGCGGGTGGTCCTCCTCCGGGTACAGCAGCCGGGCGCCGGGATCGGTGAACCAGCGGTAGGTGAGGCTGCGTTCGGGTCCGGTGAATCGTGTCTGGTCGCCGAGGAGCGCGGTGGCCGCCGGTGTCTGGGCGAGGGTCTCCGCCACATCGCTGACGACCTGAGCCGGGGTGTCGTCCAGCCGCCCGAGGATGCGCATCAGACCGGGCGTGATGTGGTCGGAGCGCAGGTTTCCGGGCCGGGAGGGGGTGTTGTGTCCGGCGATTCGGAACAGGTGGTCGCGCTCGGCGAGGGAGAGGCGCAGACCGCGGGCGATGGCGGCGAGCATCGGCTCCGAGGGCTGCGGCCCGCGCTGCTGCTCCAGCCGGCTGTAGTAGTCGGTCGACATCCCGCTCAGCGCCGCGGCCTCCTCCCGGCGCAGGCCCCGGGTGCGGCGGCGCGGCCCCCGGGGGAGTCCCACGTCCTCCGGTTGCAGGGCTTCGCGCCGGGTGCGCAGGAAGTCCGCGAGTTGAGCTCGATCCACGGTTCAGTCTCCCTCGTGGCCCCGGTGGCTGACATCCGGGGCATGGTGGTGGAGGTGTACGGGCCCGGGCGGGCCGGGGCCTTCAGAGCAGCATGCCGCCCGACGCCTCGATGCGCTGCCCGGTGATCCAGGTGGTGCCCTCGGCCAGCAGCGCCGCAGCGGCGGCCCCGATGTCGTCGGGCTCGCCGGGGCGGCCCATCGCGGTGACACCGCTCAGCATGGAGCGCATGCCCTCGTCGTCGCGGACCCCGCCGCCGCCGAAATCGGTGCCGGTGGCGCCCGGTGCGAGGGCGTTGACCGCGATGCCGCGCGGCCCCAGCTCCTTGGCGAGGTAGCGGGTGAGCACCTCCACGGCTCCCTTGGCAGCGGCGTACGCGGCGGTCGGTGCGGCGATGAAGCGGGTCAGGCCGGTGGAGACGTTGAGGATGCGGCCACCGTCCTTGATCAGGGGCAGCAGGGCCTGGGTGAGGAAGAAGACGCCCTTGACGTGGACGTCCATCAGCCCGTCGAACTGCTCCTCGGTGGTCTCCTCGAACGGCGCGTGCACTCCGTGGCCGGCGTTGTTGACGAGGATGTCGAGGTCGTCGCGGCCCCACTCCCGGGCCAGGGCCTCACGCACCTGCGCGACGAAGGCGGGGATCTCGGCGGTGTCCCCGGTGTCCAGCCGCAGGGCGACCGCCGTACGGCCCAGCTTCCTGGCCGCCTCCACGACGGCCTCGGCCTCGTCGGCGTGCGAGCGGTAGGTGAGGATCAGGTCGGTGCCGGCCTCGGCGAGGTGCAGGGCGGTGCTGCGGCCGAGGCCCCGGTTGGCGCCGGTGATCAGGGCGATGCGGGCCATGGTGGCTCCGTTCGGGTCGAGGTGCGGACGGACCGGCCGGTCCGCCGCCTGCCCTTCAACGATCGCGCGGCCCGAAGGCCGGATGAAGGCCGCGGTTATCCAGGGACCGGCGATCCCTGCTTCAGCCCCACCGGGAGCCACGTGGTCGTGCCCGCCCCCGGGCCGCAGAGTCGTCTTCGACCGGGAGCGTGGCCTGTCAGGGCAGTTGACCGAAGGCATGGTCGGCATCGGCCACGGCTTCGGGGTGGACGTCGCGGGCCGTTCGGCCGTCGGCGATCTTCTGCCAGTTGGCCCGGGCGAGGACTCGTTGGACCGCACCTACCTGGGCGGCCAGCAGCCGTGCCTGGATCCCTTCGCCGAGGGCGTCCGCCAAGGCTTCCTCGTCCTCCAGCTGGTACCGCGAGAGCCGTCCCGCCAGGCTCGGCGTGGTGAACACCAGCCGATGGAACGCCACCACCTCGGGGTGATCGCTCAGGCCGGTGACGGGGTCGTGCCGATCGAGGCCGGCCCGGAAGTGCCGGTGCAGCGCCGGCACCGGCCTGATGCCGGACCCGCGGTCACGCACGACGCGGGCCGCCTCGCCCTGGTGGTCCGCGAACCGGTGCAGCACCAGGTCTTCCTTGGTGGGGAAGTAGCGGAAGAGCGTCGGCTTGGAGATCTCGGCCGCCGCGGCGATGTCGTTGACCGAGACGCGGTCGAAGCCGCGTTCCAGGAACAGCGAGACGGCCGCGTCGCCGATGGCGTCACGCGTCCGCTCCTTCTTGCGGGCCCGCAGCCCCGTCGACTCGCTCATGTGACCAGCGTAATGCTTGTTACTCGGTTGTGTTTTTAACCGGGTTACGATTTCATTGGCGGCATGAACCAGACAGACATTCCTCCCGTGCTCGTCACCGGCGCGACGGGCCGGGTCGGCCGCGTCGTCATCAGTGAGCTTCTCGACGCGGGCGTGCCGGTCCGAGCCCTCATCCGGCGCCCTGAGGCGGCGGCGACGTTGCCGCCGGAGGTCGAGGTCTTCGCCGGTGACCTCACTGTGCCCGAGTCGCTCGACCCTGCGTTGCAGGGCGTGGATACGGTCTTCCTCGTCTGGACCGCCCCGTCCCGGACCGCGGAGGCAGTCGTCGGGCGACTGGCCGCACACGTGCGGCGCGTCGTCTTTCTCTCCTCCCCGCATCAGACGCCACACCCCCTCTTCCAGCAGCCCAATCCCATGGCGGTGCTGCACGCCGACATCGAGCGGCTCATCGCGGCCACCGGACTTGAGCGGACGATCCTCCGGCCGGGAATGTTCGCGTCGAACGCGCTGGCCTGGTGGGCGCCCGCGATCCGGGCCGGCCGGCTCGTCCGGTGGCCCTACGGCGCTGCCGAGTCGGCACCGGTCGACGACCGCGACATCGCAGCCGTCGCGGCGCGGACGCTCCATCAGGATGGTCACGTCGGAGGCGACTACGTGCTCACGGGCCCCGAATCGTTGACCCAAGCCGCGCAGCTGGGCGTCATCGGTGACGCCCTGGGCCGCCGGATCGCGTTCGAGGAGATGACACCGGACGAGTTCCGAAGCCTCTGCGAGGGTACGGTGCCCAACTCGGCCGTCGACATGCTGCTCGCCGCGTGGAGCGCGGCGGTCGGGCAACCCGCGTACATCACCACGGCGGTGGCCGACATCCTCGGGAGGCCGCCGCGAACACTGCGTCAGTGGACAGCCGACCACGCCACGGAGTTCACGGAGGCCCCGCCCGAGCGCATGGGCCCGTGAGGCTCATGGCTGCAACCAGCCAGTCATATCAGGGCAGTTGACTGCCGTGCCGAGGCGGACCGCCCCCGCGCCGACACGCAGGGGCTGCTGCCCCGTGACGGAGTTGCCGGGTGCACGGAACGGCGCGATGCTGGTGGCAAAGGCCATTTCGAGAACCCCGCAACGCGCGGTCGAAGGCCCGGTGAGTCGCAGGGATTGCGCACCGCGCCGACGGCCGGGCCTACCCGTTGCGGATCTCTTCCGGTGGGCACCGACACCCAAGAACCGGTGGGTCATCACCGACACCCAAAAAAAGGGGTGTGCGTCATGATCGACGCCCGAACCCATGTCGTCGCCCTGTCGCAGCAGCTGGACACCCTCGCCGCCGCCACCGTCGACCCGGCCCTCGACGCGGCGCGCACCCAGCTCGCGGACGACTGCGCGAACCACCCCGCACACGCGAGACTCGGCGCCCTGCTCGACCACGTCCTCGCCCACGCCGCATCCGACGGCACGGAGGCCGACCTGCTTGAGGAAGCGGCGAAGATGTGGACGGACGGCCTCGCCCTCTACGCCGAGATCGGCAGAATCCGAGGCGAGATCGAGACGGCCCTGTCCGACCCGTCCAGCCCGGAAGCGGCGTCGAGGTTCTGCGAGGCCACCCTGAGCCTGCGCCGCGCCACGAGCGACGCGAAGGGCACGTTCCTCAGGATGGACGGCCTCGGCAAACGGCTGCGGACCATGGCCCACATCCCGCGCCACCCGCGCCAGCAGGACGAACCGGTGGCCCAGTGGGGATGGGGAGACGTGTTCCTCGCACGCAGGACCGACGCGCTCGTACGTACCGCATTCGGCGAAGCCGGGACGGGCGAGACCCGCGCCCTGGCCTTCGGCATCCTGTCCGGCTACTCGGCGAACGCCACCGGCTCGGTCTACCTCACGCAGGTCGTCGGCGGACCGCGCCGCTCCCACCGGCTCCGGGACCGCATAGCCCGTAACTCCGTCGGATCGTGGTGCGGCGAACGGTACCCGGACGTACGGAGCTGCCGCGGGATCGCGGACTCCCTGCGCTTCGACAACGCACCGGAGGCGACCCTGCCGGGCGAGACGGCCGACTTCCTCAGAAGGACGATCGAGGAGACGTACGACCTGTCGCGGCTGAGCCCGGTGCCCGATCTGGCCCTGGGCTACAAACGCCTGATCCGACAGCTCGAACTCCTCGACACCTTCGTCCAGCCGCCCGCGCCGGCCCTGCCCCCGGCCTCGTTCATCACGAAGATCTTCGCCGACCCCGCACACCCACCGCAGCCGGCCGTCACCCCGGAAACGGCCACACCCCCGTACGCCCACGGGCCCGGGGTGAAACCGACCACCTACCACGGATACGGCGGCGGGCAGGTGGGGCCGCCGACGGCGACGGACAGCACCGCCGACAGCGAGAGCGCCTGCGGCAGCTTCTGCCTGGCCGTGCTGGCCTTCCTCTGCTTCGCCGTACTGCTCGGAGGCCCGTGCTGGGAGGAGTGGGGCGAGGAGAAGAGCTGCACCTTCTGGGACAAACACGTGGCGGAGAACTGGCGGAACGCGTTCACCGTCGACCTCAGCCAGGCCGAGAAGGACGCACTGGCCTCGCAGAGCCAACCCCTCACCGGCAGCGGCTTCGCGGCGGCCGCCAGAGTCCCCCAACTCGAAGAACTCGTATCCCAGTTGTACGACCTGCACGTACGCCTGTGGGAGGCCCTGGGCAAGGCCGGCGCCTTCCTGTCCGGCTGCGGCCTCATCTACCCGGAGGGGCGGCTGGGCTTCCCGCTCTACCGCCAGTTCCTCGCCGTACCGAACGACACCATGCAGCCGCACCGCCCCGAGACGGACGACGTCCGCACGTTCTACCGGTATCCACGGACCGAGATGGAGAACCCGGTCGACTACACCAAGACCGTTCCCGTGGGAGCAGACCCGGGCATCGTCCTCACCGCCACCGGCCCCGACTGCGTACGCAGGTGGCAGGACGTCGCCCGAGGCACCCCCGGCGACAGCAACCTCGACCTCGACGCGGACCGGGGCACCGCACACCCGTGCTGGTCCACCAGCGGCTCGATCGACGACGACCCCGTGGGCGTCGACATCCTCGCCTACCAGGACCTGTGAGGACTCAGTCATGGACACCGATCGAGGCCAGAAGCAGCAGCCGCACGAGGGGGGCAACGACCGGCCTTACCTCTACATTTACAGCTACCCGCCGCCCGAGGTGCCCGACGTGGGGGAGGACGACGGCGAGCGGCCCGTGCCCAACGGCGTCTGCTGGTACCTCTGTTCGGGGATCCAGCCGCTGACGGCGTTCCAGCCCGGACAGGACCTGACCGCCCAGGTGGCCATCGGCAACTGGCAGGGCGGGAACAGCCCCTCGATGGCGTACGTCGGCCTGTGGTGGTCCAAGCCGGTGAGCGGGCCCGTCATCCCCGACCCGTCGAAGTTCATCGGGTTCGCGCCGGTCGCGGTGCCCCCGCACGGCGGGCGGGCCGAGACCACCCCCCTCACCGCACGGATCCCGGCGAGTTCGGGCAACCACATCTGCCTCCTGGCCAAGGTCTGGCACCCGCTGGACAACGTGGCCGCCGGAGGGCTCGCGGACCCCGTCAACGACCGCCACTGGGCCCAGCACAACCTGGCCGTCCTGCCGGCCGCTCCCGCCGCGCCGGAGCCCTTCGCGTTCCTCGCGACGAACCCGACGGACGACGAAGTCACGTATCAGATCGGCGTCCGCCCGATGCCCCAGGAACTGTGGGGCAACATCCCCAACGACGAGCGCCTGCGCCCGGTCAACGCCTCGGCCTGGCTGTCCCTGAAGGACACCACCACCGGGGGAGAGGCCCAGGGGCAGAACGAACTGACCCACACGCTCACGCTGAACCCGATGGAGCAGCGCGACATGGAACTGCTGCTCGTCGTCACCGACGAGGTGGGCAGCGAAGCCTTCGCACCCTTCCAGATCGCCCAGTACCGCAATGAGCGGCCGGTCGGCGGCATAGCCGTGATCGTACGAGGCAACTGAGCGCATCGAACTCGACCGCCACCCCTGCGGGTCCTCCACCGTTTCGGCCGCCGGGCCCGCCGGGCCCGCCGCGCTCAGGACGCGGAATCGGTGGACCTGTCCCGGGCCGCGTCGGCGCCCCAACTGGCTAGGAGGCGTAGTCACGAGATCAGTGGCTTCCTCGACAGCGACGCCGACGGTGGGTATTACGGTGACGGTCTCATGGTCAGTGGCAGCCGGAAACATCCACCTCTCTACTCATTCGTCGGCGACCCCGACGAATGCGAGGTCACCACGTTCACTCGCGAGAGCTGAAACTCATCTGTGACGGCATCCATCCCGATGTGCTGACGGGACCCATGTGTCCCGCACGGCCCACGGTGTGGCTGGGGGAGCCGTCGTCACCGGTGTCGGTTCTCTTAGTTGGAGGAGGTGCTGCTCTCGGCTGCCTGGGCCTTTTTGACGCAGGCATCGTTGAAGGCGCTGAGACTCAGCGTTCGGCTGAGAGAGGACCCGCGGTAGTCCATGACCACGGTCCAGCCGCGCTTCTTGAACACCGCCTGCACCACGTCGACTGTGCCGTGCGGCGCCTTTCGATCGTTGGGCTTCTTGGCCTGTGTCCACCCACGGGCGGTCAACGCGGCCGCCAAGGCGTTGGTCTGATCCACATTCACGGCTTTGTCGAATCCCTTGTACTCGACAAAGCACGCGGCCATGGGGTTGTCGGACGTCTCCGCTCTTGACGCCACTTCTGGATCGTTCTGCGGCGCCCCGACATCCCTGGTGATGCCGTCGAGCACCAGGCGCATCTTGGCCTTGGTGATCGGGCCGGAGTCTTCCGGCCTCGGTGTCACCGGGGTGAAGGCAGCTGTGGACGTCCTGTCCCCCTCCCGATCGGAACTGTCGCCCCCGCAGCCGGCCACTCCGATCGCCACTGCAGTCATACAGGCGACGGCCCACCCCACCCTGCTCACACGCATCCCCTTCAGCGCACGAGAGACGAACACCCCCGTGATCAGGGAAGGAGTGTGACACGGGGTGCCGACGGTCCGTGAAGCAGGTGCGTCTCGCTTACGTGGGTGTGTGGCCGAGTCCCTGACGGCAGGAGTCCCATCTTGGTGATCAAGCCATTGAGGCGCCCGCGGAAGGGCCGGGGAGTGCATCAGGGGTCCATGACCGCGGCAACCTGGGCGTACGCGCAGGCCAGTGGGGTCCGCGTGGCCGGCCTGGGGGCTCAAGAAGCTGCGGTGATCCGTCGTACGACGGCCGCGGCTCGTTCGGGGTGAGCCCTGAGCCACAGGCCCAGGTGCTCTTCCACAGCCTGCGTTACACATGCCGACACTTCGGAGTTGCCCAGCTGCTCGTGGATGGCACCCAGGAACTCGGGTTGGTCGAGCTTCACGGACACGACAGCTGTCAGCCCCTCGCCGATGCGGTCGGGCGGTACGTCAGGGGCCGCGGGCGCGAGGAGCCCCCGCTCGCGTGCGTACGCGTTGACGGCGGCGGTCACCCCGCTACGAAACCCCGCCACGTGGGTGCCTTGCGGGGTGGCCTGGCTATTGGCGTAACTCCGCAACCGCTCCCCGGGACAGTCGCACCAGCGGAATGCCACGTCCATCACCCCGGCCATGCGGGAGTCCTCCTGCTCGACGGCGATGGTGTCATCGGCGCCGTGCGCCGCCTCGTGGCCTTCGAGGAAGTCGAGGTAGTCACGCGTTCCCCCGGGGAAGCGCAGCCGCACCGAACGGGCCTCGGCCGGGCGGCGCAGGTCGGCGAAGGAGAGGTCCAGGCCCCGGTTCAGGAAGGCGAGTTCCCGCAACCCGTCCTCCAGCGCCTCGGCCGAGAACTCGGCGGCCCCGAAGATCTCGGCATCGGGCCAGAACGTGATCACGGTGCCGTTCCCGGCCCCTGTTCCGGACTCGGTGAGCGGAGTGACGGCGGCGCCACGCGCGTACTCCTGCTGCCACAGGGCCCCGTCATGCCGCACTTCGGCTGTCATCCGCCGCGACAGTGCGTTGACGACAGCGGGCCCCAGGCCGGAGGAGCTGAGCGGCACACGGTCACGGCCCCGGAACCCTGTCCCGGGCCCTGTGCGGGTGAGCCGGGCTTCGAGTTCGAGGCCGTCGGCGTCGCCCGCCGCGTCGTCGGCGACACGCACACCACCGTCCGCGGTGAGGGCGATGTCGACGGAGGTGGCACGTCCGCCCAGTGCCTCGTTCACCGCCCGGTCCGCCACCTCGTACACCAGGGCGTGCAGGCCCCGCGGCCCGGTCGAACCGATGTACATCCCGGGCCGCTTACGGAACGCAGCCGCGGCATACAGCACCTGGATGTAGCTCTCCTCGTACGCGGTGACTTCCTCGTCCACGACGCCCTCCCCGGGTTGTCCATCAGACGCGCCCAGGCTAGCCGTTTCCCGGCAAATGGCCAGGTCAGAGCCATGGTCAAGAGCCCGCAGGCGGTCGATTTCCCGCCCGTGGCAGACCCGCCGGGACGCGGGGACCACGTCTTCGGCAGAATGCGCCGATCGCCCCGCCGAAGGCGGTGAGGAGGCCTTTCTCCGCGGACCCACGGGGCGAATTTCCCGGGGATGGAGAAACGCCGCCGGTCACTGCCATCCGCTCAGTGGCCGACCATCGCGATCGGCGGGGCGGCACCGCTACGCATGCTGCGCGAATGGCTCCGCATCAACACGTTCCCAGGTGGTGATCTCCCGGGCGTCGAGTGCGGCCTCGTAGGCCCACTCGACATCGATCTCGAGGAAGACTGCCGGAGCTGCCCAAGAACCCGAGCGCCGACGCAGCGAGAGCCCGGAGGCGCCCGTACAGTCCGAGGCGTCGCTGGTGCGGGCCCAAATGCGGTGCTCCCAGAGCGCGCCCTGCAACGCGGTGACGGCCACGCCGTGGGAGGACCAGCGCGAGACCCACCTCGCCCGGCTCACCGCACAGCGTCCGGCCGTCGCCTCAGCCCCGACCCCCGCCGCACGCCCTGGACCACGCCCTGGTCGTCCTCTCCGTCGACCCCGACGCCGGCGGGCAGCGGCCCGGAGTCGCCGATTGCGTCGTGCGGGCCGCCATGGGGGCGTTGGGCACCCCGCTCTGTCCGGTCATCAGCAGCTTTCTGACCTGTCATGGTCGTGGCGGGGCTGCGGTCAGGAGAGTGCGTCCTGCCTCGGTGAGTTCGTACATGGCAGTGCGGCCGGCCCGGCTGCAGTCGACGAGCCCGGCGTCCCGGAGGATTGCCAAATGTTCGCTGGCCGTCGGGGCGGTGACGTTGACCAGTGCGGCCACCGCCGTCGTCTGCAGCGGAGTGGTGAGCGCCGCAAGGATCCTCGCCCGGGTCGCGCCCAGGAGACGGTGGAGGGATCTTGGAGTGGAGGGCGCCGCCCACAGGTACCGTCCTGATGCCGGGTAATAGATCGCCGGAGTCCAATGGTCCGAAGTGGTGCATTGCACCCGGTCGGTGATGAACAGCGACGGAACGAGGATGAGCCCCTGCGGGCAGTCGACGTCGATGTCCACAGGCTTCTCGACAGTGACGGTGTCGTCTTCGAACGCCGCGGAGGGGTGCAGGCGCGGAAGGACCGCGCGTAGTCCCTCACGGTTGACCTGGATGGCCCGGTCCAGCAACTCGGCACGCAGCGCCTGCCGCATGCCCACCCACTCCGGTTCCACCACTGTCCTCCAGAGGCGGCGCAGCGCATCGGCGGCCTCGGACCTGGCT
Source organism: Streptomyces sp. NPDC097595 (assembly GCF_044761525.1). Taxonomy (NCBI): domain Bacteria; kingdom Bacillati; phylum Actinomycetota; class Actinomycetes; order Kitasatosporales; family Streptomycetaceae; genus Streptomyces; species Streptomyces sp. NPDC097595. The sequence goes on from NZ_JBIWCN010000014.1 coordinate 179,712, forward strand.
CGCTCGGGGGCGTCGAGCAGCCGGCGGCCCATGTCTGCGCCCCGTTCCCGCATGGCATCGACCAGTTCCGCGTACGTCTGGTCCGCCGGTGCGGAGAGGAGGGCATCCATACCTTCCTCGAACGTCGGCTCACCGGTCATCGGTGAGGGGTCGAGGAAGTCGGGCCGATACGCGCCGTCGGCCATGAAGACGGTGAGCGCCCGCAGGTCCGGATGCGAAAGATGGAGGTGGCGACGGCGAAGCCACGGATGGAACATCGCGTGACGCTGCGGTTCGGTCAACAGCTGGGCAAGGCTGACCACTTCGTGGATCGGTGACATCGCCCACCGCACACTCGCAGCGCCGGCGCCCAATCGGTAGCGGATCATCCCCGTATTGTTAGGCCACCGCCGAAGTGAGCGCGAGCAGAACGGTGAAACCCCGAGACTCGGGCCATGACCGAAACAGAGTCGAGTGCCCGGGGTTCCAGGGAATCCGAGCAAGTCCAACAGACGCGAACGATCCGGCTGGGCGTCGGCGGATCGACCATCGAAGTCCTCGCCAGTCCGGCTCAGACCAGCGGGATGGTGAGCATCTACCGGTGGCGCATGTCGCCCTCCAGCCGCGGACCTGTCCCGCACTTTCATACGACCTTCAGCGAGACCTTCATCGTGGAAGAAGGCGAAGTCGACTACTTCGACGGGCAGGCATGGCGAACGCTGCAACCTGGCGACACCGTGCACGCCCCGAAGGGTGACGTCCACGCCCTGCGGAAGGAACGTGCCGAACCAGCCACCCTCCTGATGGCACTCTCGCCAGGCGTGCCACGGGAGGAGTACTTCGCACAGCTCGCCACCATCAACGAGGAGGAGTTGAGCCGGCTTCACGAAGACTACGACAACCACTTCGTCGACGCCGACGAGCGGTGACGGCGGCGCACCCTGTCCACCCTCTCCAGACAGGTGGCCTCAGGCGGCTGGTTCGTCACCGCCGCGTGATCCACCCCTCCCCTCCCAACGGACTACGTGCACGCCGAGGCGTACCCCGCCTCCGAGCTGGGCCCGCTCCTCCACCGACAGCTTCCACCTCTCCGGCACCGCCACGAAATGGATCCGTCTCATGCTCGCCGCCATCGCCACCACCCTGGCCGCCCTGATCGCCGCCGCTGTCGTCCTCGTCGGGGCCCGCCTTGTGTGGGCGCCCCGCTCTGCCGTCGGCTTCGGCATCCCCAACACCCGCCCCGATGACCCGGCCATGCGGTCATGGCTGGCCATCATGGGCGTCCGTGACATCGGCACCGGCCTGATGCTCGGGGTCCTGCTGATCGGCGCCACCACTCACCTGCTGGGCTGGGTCATGCTGGCCGCCGCGCTGATACCGGCCGGTGACGCGGCCGTCGTGGCCCGCAGCAAGGGGCCGCGCGCCGTTATCCACGGTGTCCACCTCGGCACCGCCGCCACCATGGTGATCATCGCTGCCCTCCTGGTCCTGGCCTGAAGGCCCAGCGGGAATGTGAACCCGGCTGGATTCTCCCGCAGCGTGCGCCAAACGGCGGCCGCCGCATTTCGACGCGGGCCCTCGACGCGGGCGCTCGACACGACCGCACCCGCTGTCCGAGATCCTCGCCCTGGCGCAGGACGTCGCCCCCGAGCCCGGCCAGGGCAAGGTCCTCCTCGCCGTGCTGGCCCGCTGACCTGCGTAATCGTCACCTAATTGGCGTTGACCCGCGCCCCGGCCACCCGCGATAGTGGCGCGTCGGCCGTCGCCGGTCGCTTCACAGGGTGGGGATCTTCATGCAGGACACCGGGCACACGAACACGCCCGACATGGCACAGCCGGCAGAGCCGGAGGCGGAGCAGCGGTCACCGCAGGCTGCCGCCGCGCTGGAAGCCGTACGGGACGCGCTCGCGGCGAAGCGCCGCGGCGAGGCACGCGAGCGGGCCACCGCCGCACTGGAGGAGTACGGCCCCGACCCGGAGCTGTACGCACTGCTGGGCCGGGCGCACGTCGCCGAGGACGAGGACGACCACGACGACGAGGCCGAGCGCGTCTACCGCCGCGGCCTCGACGCCTTCCCCGACAACTTGGCCCTGCTTGCCGCGTACGCCGAACTCTGCCGGGCCGCCGACGGACTGGAGCGCCCCGGCCGCGCCGCCCGCGCCGCGCAACTCGTGGCACGGGTCGAGGAACTGGCCCCCGACTCGCCGGAGGCGCAGCGGCTCCGCGCCCCGGTTCCGGTCTGGACGGCGCAGAGCGCGACGCCCCGGCTCTCCCTCTCCCACACCCAGCGCCATGACGTCCGCCAGGCACTGGCCGCCGCCCCGAACCTGGCCGAGGCGGCCCGCCTCGCCGAGGAGGAGGCGGGGCAGCACCCGCACAGCCTGCGCCTGGCCATCCGCGCCGAGACGCTCACCGCGTTCACCCGGCCCGGCCGCACGCTGCTCCTGTGGCTGATCAGGGCGCCGTATCTGAGCGTGCTCGCCGTCCTGGCGGTAGGCGCCCTGACGCTCGTCCTCGACGCGGCGGCGCGCTGGTCGGTGTGGGCGGGAGCCGGCGCGGTGCTGGCCCTCGTCCCGTATCGCCTGCTCGCCGTCCTGGAGAGCGGCGCCCGCACCCGTGCCAGGGACCGCGTTCCACCGCTCCCTGAGGGCGCACCGGAACCGGCGATCCCGCTGCCCCCGCCGCCCCCGCCCGGGCTGCGCGACTTCGCGGTGCTGGGCGCGGCGCTCACCCTCGCGGTGTTCGCACTGGTCTCGCCGATGGTGTTCAGCCCCGTGCCGCCCAAGGACTACCCGCGTTACACGGTCACGCCGCCGCTGGTGTTCCGGGGCATGCAACTGACCTCCGCCATGCCGGTGGTGGAGGGGGTCGACTCCGATTACGCGTCGCTGTGGACGCAGCTCATGGACACCGAGGGCACGTTCACCTACATCTACGGTGACTTCTCGTCCGCGAACGGCGAGGACGACCCGGCCACCATCATCGTCGGTGTGACGGGCGACTTCCGGGGCACGGCCGACACGCTCCTGAAGGGATACGAGTTGGGGCTGTCGGAGTCGGACTCGACCATCAACGAGATCTGGCAGCCGGACGCCGGCCCGGGCGGGGGCAGGCTCCGCTGCGTCTCGTACGCCGACGACACGGAGGCTCCCGGCGCACGCGTGGCGTGCAGTTGGGTGGACGACGGCAGTTACGGCACGGTCGTCATGAACGAACCCCTCGACCACGACACCGCGGCGGAAGCCGCCCGCACGGCGCGGGACGCGCTGCTGCACGGCGGCGTACGCGCCTAGCGAGGCCGTGTCGTCAAAACGGACCGCAGGGTCGAGGTTGCACGGTGCGGACGACCCGGCGGGCCCGGTGGGCAGAACCCACGTGCCAGCTCTGCCGCGCATGAGCGATGATCCACTCATATTGATTTCACCGCACGGCTCTGCATCGCCTACGACGTCGGGGACGAGTCCGGGCTGGTGCCTGCGATCTTGATCGAAAGACACTGAAGAAGTTGGCCCAAGAATGGACGGAGGGCGTGTGTGAGGGTAGAGATCAACGGTGCGGAGATGAGGTCGCAAGCGGATCTGCACAGGGTTCTGGCCGGCGCGTTGGACTTCGGCCCGTACTACGGGGCCAACCTCGCTGCGTTGTGGGACCGGCTGACTGTGGATGTGGAACGCCCTGTCGAGATCATCTGGCGTCATGCCAGTGCTAGCCGGGCGCTGATGGGCGAGGAGCAGTTCATCAAAGTCCGTGACCTGCTTGAGGCTGTCGCGGAGCAGGACCTGGTATACGAGTGGGCTGAGCGCCTGACGATCACGTTCGAGTAGCGAGGGCGAGTACGGCACGGGCACCCGAGAAGCACCGAGGAGCCATCCAGGCAGTTTCGTGTGGATCACTTCATACGAGCCCCGGCACTCCGTTGCCTCGAATATCCCAGGTCAGACAGACGACTCGCCGTGACGGCTTCACAGGAGTCGTGCCAGAGCCGCTTGCCGTGACGAAGCCGGACTTCGTAGACGTGATCCGACTCGACCTCGCCGTGCTCCCCAGGGCTGGGACCGTATTCGGTCTCCCACCTGCTGTGCAGGCTGGTATCCGCCCGGTCACGCCAGTTTCGGCAGATCTACACTCAGCTGCGACAGTGTTATGGGGGAGCAGGTTCTTGGGCATGGGCACGGGAACGAGCGATGCGATGGGCGGCCAGTCCTCCCTGATTCCCGCGGTCCAGGCCGGGGACACGGACCTGGTGAGGATCCTTCTCCACGAGCACAGCGACTCCGACTCCGTGGACGCCGCGTTCTGCTTGGCCGTCCGGATGCACGCCGGGCACATCGCCCAATTACTGCTTCAATACGGCGCCGATTCGGGCCAGAGCCGCCCCGAGGACCTCATCCCCCTGAGGGAGGCGGTCGACTCCGGTTCGCCCGCTCTGTTCGAGGCGCTCCTGGACCAGGAAATCCGCGGCAGGTATCCCGAGAGCGAACTCCTGAAGGCCCGGGACCTCGCGCGCCGCTGGCACGAGACGGGGGTCGAGGCCGAACTGCGACGCCGTACCGGATCTCGGGACGCTGTCGCACGCAAGCGGGTTCAAGACAGCGAGTACGACAGCGTCGTTGAGTTCACCCTTGGCGGCATGACGGTGCGGGACGGCCATGGGGCGATCCTCACGTACATCGAGGAACTGCTCGGGATACGAGCCTCGTTCGAGGTGTTGATGGACCGCGCGTTGGCTCAGGTCGATCGGCAGGATCATGCAACGTGGAGCCGTTCCAGCCTCCAGCTTGGTGGACGGCGCGAGGACGCAACCTGGAGCGCTGCGAGGGAACTGCGTACGAGCCCGGACCCGTCCCGCCGCTTGTTCGGTGCCGAGGTGCTCCGTCTTCTTCACTTGTTCGACCACAGCGACGAGGACGCGTTCGCCGGCCCCGCTCTGGACCTGTTCACCGGCTGGGCGGCAACAGAGACGGACGTCTCCGTCCTGACCGAGGTGCTCGTCGCTCTGGGAGAACACATCGACCCACGCGCGGAAGCGGCCCTTCTGCCCCACGCCGGCCATCCCGACGCCCGGGTACGGCGTGCGGTGGCGGAAGGGCTCCATGCGTTGTCCTCGCCGCCGACCTTTTCCGGTGATGCTCGTACGGCCTTGCTGGGGCTGATGGCCGATCCGGACGCGGTGGTACGGAAGAGCGCCTGCGGCGTGGTTGCCGAGAGCCCGGACCGCGATCACGTGTTCGCCGACGCCATGGCAGCTGTGCTGGACGATACGGACCGTCTGGTTCAGCTGGCTGCGGTCTACGGGCTTGCCCTCCGCGGCGACGAACGGTGCGTGGAAGCAGCACGACTCCTCGGCCCGCCGCAACGCGGTTCCCTGGAAGAGGAGCGCTGCCTCGACACGGTGTGGGATTACCAACGACGCCGCGACGGCCACTGAACGCCCCTACCCGTGCCTTTCAGCTGCTCCGGAGCACGGAATACCGCATGGTTCGATGACGCTCCCCGCCACCTGGCATCTCCGCCTGAGACGCTGGCCTGCGCATGCGCTACGCCAAACACCTCGGCGTGGAACGGTCGCCGATCGCGGCCGGCGCGCAGGAGAACCGATTTTCGGTGCCCAGTGCGGGGTCGTCGGCCATGGCGCGCAGCAACGCGACGGTCCGGGCGTCGGTGAGCATGGCACCGGTGGCCCGGCGGCGCGCGCCCTCGGCAAGGGCCGAGCTCGGCTCCGCGCGCGATCATTGCCGCAGGTGTGACGGTAGACGGCGTACCGCCGGGGTGGTGGCCGAGGCAGAGAAGCGGCTCCGGCAGGTATCCATCGTCCGACCTGCAGAGGCTTTAGGAGCGGCCGTCTACAGGCGATCAGGGAGCGCAGCCCTGGACTCTGCCCTGATCATGCGCGACGTCCCCGCCAACTGGCGCCCCCTCCCCACCATGGCCGCCAACCGAGGCGCTCGACTCGCCACGTGAAGCGCTCAGTCACATCCGGACCGATGCGGTTTGGGGCCCGCTCACGGAGTCTGCTCCGACTCCGTACGAACGCGGCGGTCAGCGGTGTGAGCATGCGATCGGCACGTGGTGGCGCTGGCTGACCCTGTTCCGGGCGGGGGCCGGAACAGCGACTGGTTCCCGGCCCGAGTACAGCACGCACGCATTCGGCATCCGGCCCGACACGTACGACCCGAAGCTCGACGTCGACTTCCCCCAATGCGCGGGCAGGAACTGACCGCTGTCGGCCTCGGCCAAGCTGCGTGAGCACCGAAGGACTCCACCTCCAGCGTGCCCGTGCCACTGCCGGTTCTTGAAATAGCTACGCCAGACGGACATGCAGGTGAGACGAGCCGTCAGGATCCGTCGAGCAGAAGGATTGGCAGGGCCGCCGGGGAGTCAGGCATCGGCACTCGAAGAGGCCACTCAGGCGGTTGATCCGCAGATCAACGCCGTCGTGGAGACCTGGCCGGCCGACGACGAACCCAAGCCCGGCAGTACACCGCTGGCCGGGGTCCCTTTCCTGATCAAGGACATCGGAGCCGCCATGGCCGGGCGGCGCATGGAGCTGGGCAGCCGCCTTGCGGTCGGCCACGTCGCACGCGCCGACTCCTTCCTCATGTTGCGCTTGCGTCGCGCCGGATTGGTGACGTTCGGACGTACCGCGACATCGGAGATGGCCTACAGCATCACGACGGAACCAGTGCTGTACGGCGCGACCCGTAACCCGTGGAACCTGGAGCGGAGCGCAGGTGGATCCAGCGGCGGCGCGGGCGCGGCCGTAGCTGCCGGGGCCGTACCGCTTGCCCATGGCACCGACGCCGCCGGCTCGCTGCGCGTCCCCGCCGCCTACAACGGCCTCTTCGGGCTGAAGCCCACCCGCGGCCGGGTCTCCATGGGCCCCGACCTCGACGAGCTCTTCAGCGGCTTGGCCGTGCCCGGCAGCGTCAGTCGCACGGTCCGCGACAGTGCGGCCCTGCTCGACCGGATCAGCGGCCCGGAACCGGGAGACCCCTACTTCGCCCAGGAGCCGTCCCGGCCGTACATGGAGGAAGTCTCCCGCCACCCGGGCCGACTGCGGATCGGTGTCGTCACCCAGGCTTGGGGTGGACGCCGCATCACCGCACCGGTGGCCGACGCCCTTTCTCGTACCACGGGTCTGCTCGAATCCCTCGGCCACCAGGTGGAGGAGGCCGAGGTCGGCCTCGGGGTCGGCTGGGAGGAGTACGTCTTGGCCAATGCCCATCTGTTCACGGCGAACCTCGCGGCCACGGTCGACGAGCTGGCTGCCGCCTTCGGCCGGCCCATTGATTCCTCCACCCTTGAACCGGCGACCCTCGCCGGCTACCACTACGGGCAGCGGGTCAGCGGCGCCCAGTTCGTCGCCGCTCTCACGATCCGGAACTCTGTCTCCCGCAGCCTGGCCCGGCACTTCGACACCTACGACATCTTGCTCACCCCGACCGTGCCGGAACTTCCCCCGCCCCTGGGCGCCTATGCCGAGAGCGCGCAGACGCTGGACGGCCTCGGCTGGATCGACACCGTCTTCGACCGCTCTCCTTTCACCATGCCTTTCAACATGGCGGGCACGCCCGCCATGTCTGTGCCGCTGACGGCCGACGCGGAAACGGGGCTTCCGATCGGCATGCAGTTCGCCGCCGGATACGGCCTCGAAAGCCGTCTCTTCCGCCTCGCCGGCCAGTTGGAACAGGCAAGCCCGTGGTCGGGCCGAATCCCCGCGGTGTGGGCAGGAAATCGCACGGGCCACTGAGACGCCCTGCAGCCGGGAGCCAACGAGCCGCGCGCTGAGCGAGCGGGAGAGGCGGCTGGTTGGCTCAGTCCTGTGGCCGCCGACCGCTGCTTCGGTCCCGTAGCCGTGGGGTCCTCGCTGGTCCGGTCCCAGGCTGCCTCGATCTGCCTCGGCGGACCCTCCACCGGCTGCCGGGCCGTCCCAGCGCCCGATTGCTGCCCTGCTCAACAAATTTTTGCGTGAGTCTGAACAGTTTTTGCGAGCTGTCTGTATGGTGGCGGCATGACAGTGAAGGTAGTGCAGGTAGCGGAGTTCGCGGGCGTGAGCCAGTTGACGGTCCGGCGCGTACTGAACGGCAGCCCGAGTGTCGCTGCGGCGACCAGGGAGCGGGTTCTGCGGGCGCTGGACGTCCTGGGTCTGAAACGTCCGGCCGGCGCGGTGGCGGAGCGGTCGCCGCTCGTGGGTCTCGTGGTCCCCGATCTGCAGAACCCGGTCTTCCCTTCCTTTGTGGAGGCCCTGGCGGGGCGTTTGAACAAGCGCGGTTATGTGCCAGTGCTTTGCACTCGTACAGCAGATGGAGTTTCCGAGGCCAACTACGTCGAGATGCTGCTCGCGCAGAACATTGGCGGGATCGTGTTCGTCGGTTCCAGCTACACGGACGTCGGCGCGGAGCAGGGGGCGGCGCTGAAGGAGCGGCAGGTGCCGATGGTGCTGGTGAACGTCGCCGACGAGAATTCCGACCTGGTGCAGATCGCCGCCGACGACGTGCAGGCCGTTCAGCAGGCCATGCTTCACCTCGAAGGGATGGGGCACGAGCGCATCGGACTGCTGGTCGGCCCCAGCGGCCATGTGCCGTCGGTCCGGAAACTGCGCGGCTTCGCACAGTTCTGGCAGTCCCGGGGCGTGCACCAGAGGCAGTGGACGCCCTGGGTGGGTCACAGCCTCTTCGCCCTGGAGGCGGGCGCGCGTACGATCTCCGATCTTCTCGACAAGGGGGTGACCGCAGTTGTTTGCGGAAGCGACACTCTTGCGCTGGGTGCGGTCAGAGGGGCCCGGCGGCGCGGGCTCACGGTGCCGGAGGACCTGTCGGTAGTGGGCTTCGACGACTCCGCGTTCATGAGCGCGGTCGACCCGCCCCTGACGACGTGCCGACAGCCGGTGGCCGCCATGGCCGAGGCCGCGATCGAGTCCCTCGACGAGCAGATCCGCAACCGTCAGGCCGTGCCGGGCCTGACCCTGTTTCAGGCGGAGCTGATCGTCAGGTCCTCCACCGCGAGACCGGGTTCCGGCAGGTCACGGCCGAACTAATCAATGTTTTGCAACATGTCATTGACTTTTTACATGGCTGACTTCTACCTTCTGCGTATCCGCCGGGGCTTCGGTTGACGGGGCGCCGGCGCAGTGCATCCACGGAAGGTAGATCAGTCATGAGCGGACTGCGCAGTCGCCGCAGATTCATCGGCGCGGGGATAGCCTGCGTTCTCACCGGAGGGCTTGCCGCCTGCGGCGGCTCTCCGTCGTCGGGCACCGAGGGCGGCGTGGTCACCATCTCGGTGAACGGTATGCCGCCCAAGACCCAGCCGGTGGACCGGAAGTACTTCGAGGAGGACGTCAAGGCCTTCGAGAAGGAACACCCGAAGATCAAAATCGATGCCCGCGAGGGCCAGATGGACCCCAAGACCTTCTCCGCGAAGCTCGCCGGGGGCCAGCTGGAGGACGTCTACTACGTCTACTTCACCGATCCCGCGGGTCTCATCCAGCGGCGCCAGGGCGCGGACATCACCAAGTACGCCAAGGAACTGTCACGGGTCAAGGACATCAAGCCCGAGTACTTGAAGGTGTTCACCGGACCCGACGGAGGGCTCTACGGCCTGCCGAACGGCCAGTACTCCCTCGGCCTGGTCTACAACCGAGACCTGTTCAAGAAGGCCGGACTCGACCCGGACAAGCCGCCCACCACCTGGGAAGCGGTCCGCACAGCCGCCAAGAAGATCACCGCGCTGGGCGACGGGACGGTCGGCTACGCCGACTACAGCAAGAACAACCAGGGCGGCTGGCACTTCACGTCGTGGGTCTACTCGATGGGCGGCGATATCGCTGCCCAGGACAAGGACGGGAAGTGGAAGGCGGCCTTCGACAGCAAGGCCGGCCGCGACGCGCTCCAGATGCTGCATGACATGCGCTGGACCGACGACTCCATGGGTACGCGGCAGCTGCTTCAGATCGATGACGTGCAGAAGATGATGGGCTCCGGCAAGCTCGGCATGTACATGGCCGGTCCGGACAACATTCCCACCATCGTCAAGCAGTTCGAGCGCAAGTACAGCGAGTTCGGCGTCGCCGCGATGCCGGGCGAGGCCACCCTCGGCGGCGGCAACGGCTTCATGTTCAACCCCAAGGCATCGCCGGAGAAGATCAAGGCCGGCATCGAGTGGGTCCTGTGGAAGTACCTCAACCCCGACCGCACCGAGTTCGAGGACAAGCGCGCCTCCGGCAACGACGTCCCGATCGGACTCCCGCTGGACCGACTCCTGAACGGCCTGGCCGAAAACAAGCAGGAACGCGCGCACGCGAAGTACGCCAACGTGCCGCAGGAGAACTACAAGCCGTTCACCGAGCGGAACGACCTCCTTACCCAGAAGGTCGAACCGCCGAACGCGCAGCAGATCTACACCGTTCTCGACGGCGTCATGCAAGCGGTCCTGACCAAGAAGGACGCAGACCTCGACCAGTTGCTCAAGGACGCGTCCAAGAGGGTCGACACCATCCTCGCGACGGTCAAGTGACATGGCGGCTCCGACCCTCACCCGGGAACCAGCTTCCCCTCCCAAGCCGCAGAAGGCCAGCATGAACAACCCGAGCAGGCGTCGGCGCCGTCTCAGCGAGCACCTCGTCGCCTACAGCTTCCTCGGCGCGGGCGTGCTCTGCTTCGCCCTCTTCTCCTGGTACCCGATCATCCGCGGCTGGCTCCTCGGCTTCCAGCAGGTGACCTTCTCCCAGCCCGCCACCTGGGTGGGCTGGGACAACTACCGCCGGCTCTTCGATGACCCCCTCTTCGTGACCGCGTGGAAGAACACCGGCTACTTCACCCTCCTCGCCCTCGTCTTCGGATTCGCCGCCCCCTTCCTCACCGCGGTCGTCCTCAACGAGTTCCGCCACGCACGTTCGTACCTGCGTATGACCGTCTACCTCCCGGTCATGCTGCCCCCCATCGTCACCATGCTGTTGTGGCGCTGGTTCTACGACCCGGGCCCGGGCCTGTTCAACAACGTCCTGGAGACCGTCCATCTGCCGGCCCAGCAGTGGCTCGAGTCGGAGAACATCTCCATGATCTCCCTCGTCCTGGTCTCCACCTGGGCCAACATGGGCACCACCACCCTCATCTACCTCGCCGCACTCGGCTCCATCCCCGGCGAGGTCTACGAGGCGGCCGAACTCGACGGCGCCTCCATCCGCCAGCGGCTGTGGCACGTGACGATCCCGCAGATGCGGTTCATCCTGATGATCACCCTCCTGCTCCAGGTCATCGGCACCATGCAGGTCTTCATCGAGCCCTACGTGCTCACCGGCGGCGGACCCAACGACGCCACCGTGACCGTCCTGCTGCTGCTTTACCGCTACGCATTCGTCTACAACGACTTCGGCATGGCCAGCGCCATGAGCACGGTGCTCTTCATCGTCCTCGGGCTCTTCGCAGCGGTGTACCTCCGCCTCACCCGCAGCAAGGGCTGAAAGGAACGACCATGTCCGACACCTCCGAACGCACCCTCATCGCCCCCGCGGAGATGAACCGGCGCACCGGCCGCTTCCTCTACTGGTTCGTGCTGTGCTCAACCGTCCTCGGTTTCACCCTCGCCTTCGTCTTCCCCCTCTACTGGATGGCCAGCGGGGCCCTGAAATCGTCCTCCGAACTGGCCGACCCGACCCCCACCCTCGTCCCGCACACCTGGCACCCCGAGTCCTATTCCCAGGCATGGACGAACGTCGGACTGAGCCACTACTTCCTCAACACTCTGCTCCTGGCCGCCGGCGCCTGGCTCACCCAGCTCCTCGTCGACGTGTCCGCCGCCTACGCCCTGTCCAAGCTGCGCCCCGCACTGGGCAACATCGTCCTGGGCATGATGCTGGCCACCCTGATGCTGCCCGTATCCGCCCTGCTGGTGCCGACGTACCTGACCGTCACCGACGTGCCGCTGTTCGGCGTCAACCTGATCAATACCCCCTGGGCGATCTGGCTGCCGGCCTGCGCGAACGCCTTCAACATCTTCATCCTGAAACGCTTCTTCGACCAGATCCCGGCCGAACTCCTGGACTCCGCACGCATGGACGGAGCCGGCCCCCTGCGCGTCCTGGTATCCGTCGTCCTGCCGTTGTCCCGGCCCGTACTGGCCGTGGTCTCCATCTTCGCCGTCGTCGGAGTGTGGAAGGACTTCCTCTGGCCCCTCCTGGTCCTCCCGGACCCGGCACGCCAGCCCATCACCGTCGCGCTCAACCGACTCGCCGAATTCATGCCTGCCAACCAGCTCCTGGCCGGCATGGTCATGGCCTCGATCCCCCTGCTGGTGATCTTCCTGATCTTCCAGCGGCACATCATCGCGGGCCTCACAGCCGGCAGCCTCAAGGGCTGACCCTCCGCCCACCTCCGCCGGTTCTGCCCCAGAGCACGCCACGGGCGAGTCCGGCGTACCCACAGTGCCGCAGCCCATCACCCCCACGACGCCTGCGGCACTTCTCGACAGCGGCCATCACCGCAGCACAGCCCTGCCCGGCCACCACCTCGGTCACTGCCCGCCGCCACCACGATCGGGCTCCGTTCCTCCCACGTCGAACCCGCACCCAGGCCCCGCAGACCTGCCCGGCCACCCCGTTCGCCCCAGCCACCGACCTTTCAAGGGCGATCCCCCTCCCGGAAGGACACACAGCCGTGTCGAAACTCCGCACCGTCAAGTCCCTCAAGCCCACCGCCGCCATATCCGCCGCCATGCTCCTGGCCCTCACCGGCGCCCTCTCCTACAGCCTGGCCACCCCTGCACCCGCCTACGCCGCCACCTCCACACTGGAGGCGGAGTCGGCGACCCTGTCGGGTGGCGCGGTCGGCCAGCAGGAGCACGCGGGATACACCGGCAGCGCGTACGTCGGCGGACTGACCGACGCGAACAAGGGCCGCGCCACGATCGCGACCACCCTCCAGTCCGCCTACGCCGGCGCCGGTACGGTCACCGTTCGCTACGCCAACGGAACCGGATCGGCCAAGACGCTCACCCTGACCGCGGGCGGCACGGCCCAGCAGATCACCCTGCCCGCAACCAGCGGCTGGGCGAACTGGTCCACCATCGACGTGCCGGTCACTTTCGCGCAGGGCGCCAACACCCTCACCCTCGCCTTCACCAGCAACGACAGCGGCAACGTCAACATCGACAACCTGAAGGCCACCACCCCGGCACAGCCGGACGCCCCGACCCCCGCGGACCCCTCCACGCTGGAGGCGGAGTCGGCGACCCTGTCGGGTGGTGCGGTCAGCCAGCAGGAGCACGCGGGATACACCGGCAGCGGCTACGTCGGCGGACTGACCGACGCCAACAAGGGCCGCGCGTCCCTCACCACCAGCGTGCAGTCCGCCTACGGCGGGGCCGGCAGTCTCACCATCCGTTACGCCAACGGCACCGGCTCCAGCAAGACGCTGACCCTGACCGTGGGAAGCAGTACCGCTCAGGTCACCCTGCCCGCCACCAGCGGCTGGGCCTCCTGGTCGACCGTCGACGTCCCGGTTTCGTACGCCGAGGGCGCCAACACGGTCAAGCTCGCCTTCACCGACAACGACAGCGGCAACGTCAACATCGACAACCTGAAGGCCACCACGCCCACCGACCCCGGCGACCCGACCGACCCGGGCGAGCCGGACCCGAGTGGCGTAGGTGCCACCCTGCCGTTCACCACCTACGAGGCCGAAGCCGGCAGCTTCAAGGGGTCGGCCATCGGCCCCGACCGCACCTACCTCACCGTGGCCTCGGAGGCATCCGGTCGTCAGGCCGTCAAGCTGACCCAGACCGGCGACTACGTCGAGGTCAAGCTCACCAAGCCCGCCAACGCCGTCAACCTGCGCTACTCACTGCCCGACAGCGGCGACGGCAAGGGCATCGACGCCACCCTCAGCGCCTACGCCGACGGCAAGGCCCTGCCCGACCTCCACCTCACCTCCCGCTACGCCTGGGTCTACGGCGCCTACCCGTACACCAACAACCCGGGCGAGGGTCAGGGCCACCGCTTCTTCGACGAGACCCGCGCCACCTTCGGCCAGACCCTGCCCGCCGGCACCGTCCTGCGCCTGCAGAAGGACACCGACGACACCGCCGCCTCCTACACCCTCGACCTGATCGAGGCCGAGGAGACCGGATCCGCCGTCACCCTGCCCAGCGGCTACGTCTCGGCCGCGGACCTCGGCGTCACACCGGGCGGCCAGGACGTCACCGCAGCCCTCAACAACGCGCTCAACACGGCCAAGAACCAGGGCAAGGGCCTGTTCCTCCCGGCCGGCACCTACAAGATCTCCGATCACATCAACCTCTCCGGCGTGAAGCTGCGCGGCGCGGGCGTGTGGCACACCGTGCTGCGCGGCACCGGCCTCAAGGGAGGCCTGTTCGGGCAGGGCGGCACCAGCACCATCGAAAACCTCATGATCGACGGTGAGAACACCGTCCGTGACGACGCCGGCGGCCAGGCCGCCATCGAGGGCGACTTCGGCACCGGGTCCGTCATCAAGAACGTCTGGATCCAGCACACCAAGGTCGGCCTCTGGATCTCCAGCCCGACCACCGGCCTCAAGGCCAGCGATCTGCGCATCCGCAACACCTACGCCGACGGCGTCAACCTGCACGGCGCGGTAAGGGACACAGTCGTCTCCAACAGCAGCATCCGCGGCACCGGGGACGACGCCCTGGCCATGTGGTCGGACGGCGCCGCGGTCACCAACAGCGCCTTCCGCAACAACACCGTCCAGCTGCCGTCCCTCGCCAACGGCGCCGCCGTCTACGGCGGAAACGGCAACAGCGTCGAGAACAACCTCATCTCCGACACCGTCGTCGCCGCCGCGGGCATCACCGTCTCCACCCGGTTCGGCGAACCGTTCAGCGGGACCACCACCGTCTCCGGCAACCTCCTGCGCCGCACCGGCAGCAAGGAAGTGAACTGGAACTCCAACCTCGGTGCCCTGTGGATCTACGCCGACGTCCACGACATCACCCAGCCCGTCGTCCTGAAGAGCAACACCGTCGAGGACTCCACCTACAGCGGACTGCTCATCTCCTGGCAGAAGCAGGTCTCCGACCTGCGCGTGGACGGACTGACCATCAACAAGACCGGAGCCAACGGCATCGAAGGCAACGCCGCAGGGAAGGGCACCTTCTCCAACACCAAGATCACCGGGACCGCCGGTGCCGCCCTCAACATGACCGGCGGATTCACCATCGAGCGCGGCAGCGGCAACTCCGGCTGGTAACCCCGACCCAACCCGGGCCCGGCCCCTCCCCACCAGCCGGCCCCGCGCACCACCCTGTAGAGACCCGTGGGCCCGGCCCAAGTCCCCGCCGGCCGGGCCCACGCACTGTTCGCACCACATACGAAGGCAGGCACCATGACCCCGCGCACCACCGACTGGTGGCGTCACGCAGCCATCTACCAGGTCTACCCGCGCAGCTTCGCCGACGGCAACGGCGACGGCATCGGCGACCTGGCGGGCGTGCGCTCCAGACTCGACTACCTCCAGCACCTCGGCATCGAAGCCATCTGGTTCTCTCCCTGGTACCTGACGCCCATGGCGGACGCCGGCTACGACGTCACCGACTTCCGCCGGATCGACCCCCGCTTCGGCACCCTCGCCGAAGCCGAGAAACTCATCAGCGAAGCCCACGAACGCGACATCCGCATCATCGTCGACGTCGTGCCCAACCACGTATCCAACGAACACGCCTGGTTCACCGCCGCCCTCAACGCCGAGCCCGGCTCACCCGAACGCGAACTGTTCTGGTTCCGCGAAGGCCGCGGCGACGACGGCGAACTGCCCCCCAACGCATGGCAGTCCATCTTCGGCGGCTCCGCCTGGACCCGGGTGCCCGACGGCCAGTGGTACCTGCACCTGTTCGCCCCCGAACAGCCCGACCTCAACTGGCGCAACCCCCTCGTCCGGGCCGAGTACGAAGACATCCTCCGCTTCTGGTTCGACCGCGGAGTCGACGGCATCCGGGTCGACTCCGCCGCCATGTGCAGCAAGGACCCGGACCTGCCCGACTACGACCACAGCGTCTTCCCCGACCCCCACCCCTACGTCGATCTCGACGAGAACCACGACATCTACCGCGGCTGGCGCGCCGTCGCCGACTCCTACCCCGAGCCCCGCGCGCTGATCGGAGAGGTCTGGCTCGCCGACCCCGACCGCTTCGCCCAGTACCTGCGCGCCGACGAACTCCACTCGGCCTTCAACTTCGACTTCCTCGGGTGCAGTTGGGACCCCACTGCTCTGCGCACCGTCATCGACCAGACCCTGGCCGCCCACGTCGGCGTCGGGGCCCCCAGCACCTGGGTGCTCTCCAACCACGACGTCACCCGCCACGTCACCCGCTACGGCCGCCCCGACACCAGCACCGCCGCCGGCATCCGCCAGTACAACCCCGTCGTCGACGAAGACCTCGGCCGCCGCCGCGCCCGCGCCGCAGCCCTGCTCACCATGGCGCTGCCCGGCGCCGTCTACATCTACCAGGGCGAGGAACTGGGCCTGCCCGAGGTCGAGGACATCCCCGCCCACCGCCGCGACGACCCCATCTACCACCGTACGAACGGAGAAGATCCCGGCCGCGACGGCTGCCGCGTCCCGCTGCCCTGGAGCGGCACCACCGAGCCCTACGGCTTCAGCCCCGACAGCGCCGCATCCCCCTGGCTCCCGCAGCCCGCGACCTGGGCGCGGCTGACCGCGGCCGCCCAGGACGCCGACCCCCACTCCATGCTCACCCTCTACCGCCGGGCACTTGCCCGTCGCGCGGCCGAACCCGCCCTGGGGGACGGGCCCATGCAGTGGCTCGACTACGCGCCCGACGTCCTCGCCTTCACCCGCGGTGAGAGCTTCACCTGCATCGTCAACCTCTCCGCCACCCCCGTACAACTCCCGGACGACGCCCAGGTCCTGGTCTCGTCCCAGCCGCTGAGCCAGGGCGTGCTGCCCGTCGACACCAGCGTCTGGCTGCGTACCGCCTGAACCCGCACACCGGGCTGTGGTGTCACACCTCGTGACACCACAGCCCGGTCACGTCTGTGGCGCGGGCGCGGGGGCAGGTTTCGGCCGTTTTCCCCTGATCCGGGCCGTGGGGTGTTTGAGCGGGACCCCTAGCAATTTGGTCCAGACCATTGACCCGCCGTTCGGTCGCTCTCTAGCATTTGCGGCATCACGGCACCCTCCCGGGGCAGCTGTCCCTCCCTCCCCACGCATCACCCGCACGGGCCGTGCATGCATACGGTTTCAGCCAGGCGGCCGGACCGCCGCGACCCGGCCCCCAGGAGCGTCATGCCCGATTCCAGCCAGCGGCCCCACTCCGCGACGCCCGGGGCATCCGGGCCGGAGGCCCAGGCCCCCGCCGAGGCCGTCCTCTCCGTCGGGCAGGAACGCCTCTGGTTCCTGGACCAGTTCGAGCCGGGGGACCCGGCGTACAACATCCCGCTCGTGCTCCGGTTCACCGGCGCTCTCTCGGCGAACGCCCTCGGCGCGGCGCTGGACGCGGTGGCGGGCCAGCACGAGGCGCTGCGCAGCCGCTTCCCCGCCGTCGACGGCCGTCCGTACGTCGTGGTGGACCCACCGGCCCCGGTCCCCTGGGAGAGCCATGATCTCCGGGGGTGCGCGGAGGCCGAAACCGCCGCCAGAATCGGGGAGTTCACCAACCGGCCGTTCGACCTGGCGGAAGGGCCGCTGCTGCGTGCCGCGCTGCTGCGCACCGGGGAGCACACGTACACCTTCTGTCTGGTCGTGCACCACATCGTCGCCGACGGCTGGTCGCTCGGCCTGCTGCGCTCCGAACTCGCCGCGCTGTACTCGGCGTTCCGTACCGGCGGAGGCGCCGCACTGGACGATCCGCCCTCCTACCTGGCGCACGCCGCCGGGGAGCGCGCCTGGCTGGACGGCCCGGAGGCCGCCGCCGCCCTCGACCACTGGCGCCGGCTGCTCGACGGCGCCCAGCCCCTGGCGCTCCCCACCGAGCGCCCCCGGCCTTCCGTTCCGAGCAGCCGGGGTGCCTATCGCACCCAAGTCCTGCGCGGTCTGGGCGGGACGGTGGAGAGCTTCGCCCGTGCCCGCCGGCTCACCCCCTTCATGGTGATCGCCGCGGCCTACCAACTCCTCCTCCACCGCTGCACGGGCCAGGACGACTTCTGCGTGGGCGTGCCCACCGCCGCGCGCACGACGGTCGACAGCGAGCGGACCGTCGGCTACTTCTCCTCGACCCTCGTCCTGCGCGCCGACTTCTCCGGAACCCGGTCCTTCGACGCCCTGCTGCGGCAGATCCGGGGCGACTGGCTCCGCGCCCTGACACACGGACGCGTCCCGTTCGAACGACTCACCGAGGAATTGCGGCAGGACCGGGACACCGGACGTACGCCCGTCTTCCAGACGCTGCTGACCGTGCACACCCAGAGCGGCGGCGACCTGGGCGAGCACCGCTTCGCGGACCTCCTCTGCGCCGAGGGGGACGGCGGCCACACCGCCGCCAAGTTCGAACTGAGCCTGGACGTCCGCCCGGACGGTGACGACCTGCACGCGGTCTTCGGCTACCGCACCTACCTCCTGGACGCGCCGGAGGTGGCCCGGTTCGCCGCCCGCTTCGAGATCCTGCTGCGCGCCGCCCTGGAGGAGCCCGACACGCCCGTGCACCTGCTGCCCCTGCTGGACGAGGGGGAGTCGGCGCTGCTGCGGGACGAGGCGGCGGGGCCCGCGCTGCCGGAGCACCCCCCGACGGTCCTCGCCGCGATCGACCGGATGGCCCGGGCCGCCGATGCCCCGGCCCTCGTCGGCCCCGGGGAAACCCTCACGCGCGGACAGCTCGTCGACGCCTCCCGCGCCCTGGCCGCCCGGCTCCTGGCAGCCGGGGTCCGCCGCGGCGACCTCGTCGCGTTCTGCCTGCCCCGGGGACCGAGGCCGGTCGTCGTGATGCTCGCCGCCTGGCGCGTCGGCGCGGGCTTCCTCGCATTGGACCCGGAATACCCCGCCGGACGGCTCGACTTCATGCTGCGGGACAGCGGGGCGGCGGTCCTGCTGACCGCGGACGGCGCGCCCGTCCCGGGCCTCACCACCGATGTCCCCGTCCTGTCCGCCGTCCCCGGCCACCCGTCCGGCCCGCCTCCCGGCCCCGGCACCGAGGCCGGTCCGCCTCCCGACCCCGCCACCGAGGCCGGCCCGGACGATCCCGCGTACGTCATCTACACCTCGGGCTCCACCGGCACGCCCAAGGGCGTCCTCGTACCGCACCGCGCGCTCGCCGCCCGGGTCGCCTGGATGCGTCAGGGCTACGGCCTCGGCGAGAGCGACCGGGTCCTGCACAGCGCCTCGCTCTCCTTCGACACCAGCGCCGAAGAGATCTTCCCGGCCCTGGCGTCCGGCGCGGTCCTCGTCACCGCCCGCCCCGGAGCGGCCCTCGGCGACCAGCTGGCCGAGCCGTACGCGGCGGGGGTCACCGTCCTGGACCTGCCCACCCCCTACTGGCACCACCTCGTCGCCGACCTCGCCGAGACCCCGTGGCCGGACACCCTGCGCCTGGTCGTCCTGGGCGGCGACCAACTCCGCGCCGAAGCGGTCGCCGCGTGGCGGGCCCGGTTCGGCGACACCGTGCGGCTGGTGAACTCCTACGGCCCGACGGAGACCACGGTCATCGCCACCACGGCGGAGCTCGGCGCGACGGACGGGCTGCGCAGGCCGCCCATCGGCCGCCCGATCGGCGCGACCACCCTGGCCGTGCTGGACCGCCATGGCACGCCCGTCCCACCCGGCACCCCCGGCGAACTGGTCATCGGCGGGGCCGGGGTCGCCGACGGCTACCTGGGCCGCCCCGGGGCCACCGCCCGCGCCTTCGTGCCCGATCCGGACGGACCGCCGGGGGCCCGTCGCTACCGGACCGGTGACCGGGTCCGGCGCCGGGCCGACGGACAGCTGGAATTCCTGGGCCGGCTCGACGGCCAGGTGAAGGTGCGCGGCTTCCGGGTCGAGCCCGGCGAGGTCGAGGCCGCGCTCACCGCCCTGCCCGGCGTGGCCGATGCCGTGGTCCACGCCCGCGACGACCAACTCGTCGCCCACGTCGTACCGGCCCCGGACGCGCCCGCGCCGGACCCGGCCCGGCTGCGCGCGGAACTGGCCGCCGTGCTGCCCCCGCACCTGGTCCCCGGCGCCTGGGCCGTGCTCGACCGCCTGCCGCTCACCCCCAACGGCAAGGTGGACCGGGCGGCCCTGCCGGACCCCGGCGGCGCGCCCCCCGTGCGGGCCGCCTTCGTGGAGCCCAGGACCGAGGCGGAGGAACTGGTCGCCGACATCTGGCGCCAGGTCCTGGGCTCGGGGCCGGTCGGCGCGGACGACGACTTCTTCGACCTGGGCGGCCACTCGCTCCTCGCGACGCGGGTCATCGCCCGGCTCCGCGCCTCCGTCGACCTCGCCGTCCCTCTGCGCACCCTGTTCACCCACCGCACCTGCGCCGCCTTCGCCGAAGCCGTGGAGGCCGCTCTGGCCGCCGAGATCGACGCCCTGTCGGACACGGACGCCGAAGAGCTGCTGGCCGCGCAGGACGCACTGGAAGGAAGCCGGCCCCGCTCATGAGCGCCGACACCGCCCACCCGGCGGAACCAGCCGCCGCCCGCCTCACGGCCGCGAAGCGGGAACTGCTGCGCCGCCGCCTGTCGGCGCGCCCCGCCGCCCGGGCCACCATCCCGCGCCGGGATCCGGACACGCCCGTGCCGCTCTCGTTCGCGCAGGAACGCCTGTGGTTCATGGAGCAGTTCGCCCCGGGGACCGCCGCGTACAACATCCCGGTGGTCCGGCGGCTGCGCGGCCCGCTGGACGCCGGCCTGCTGCGCGCCGCCCTGGACGCGGCGGTCGCCCGGCACGAGACGCTGCGCTCCCGCTACCCGGCCACCGACGACGGCCGCCCGCTGCTGGTCATCGACCCGCCCGGCCCGGCGGCCCTCACCGAGGCCGTGGCCTCGTCACCGGCCGAGGCCGAACGCCTGGTGGACGAGGCGTCCGCCGTCCCCTTCGACCTGGAGCGGGGCCCGCTGCTGCGGGCCCTGCTGATCCGGCTGGCCGCCGACGACCACGTCCTGCTCCTGGTCGTCCACCACAGCGTCAGCGACGGCTGGTCCAGCGAGGTCCTGCTCGGCGATGTGCTGCGCCACTACGCCGCCGGTGTCGCGGGTGAACCCGATCCGCTGCCCGAACTGACCGTGCAGTACGGGGACTTCGCGCTGTGGCAGCGCGAGCAGCTGAGCGGTGAACGGCTCGCGGCCGAGGTCGCCCACTGGTCCGGCGAACTCGCCGGGATCGAACCGCTGGAGCTCGCCTTCTCCCGCCCCCGCCCGCCCCGCCAGACCTTCGAGGGCGCCGGGTACGCGTTCTTCGTCGACCGCGCCCTGCTCGACCGCCTGACGGCGCTCGGCCGGCTCCACGACGCGACCGTCCACATGGTGCTGCTGGCCGCCTTCCAGATCCTCCTCGCCCGCTTCAGCGGCCAGCGCGACTTCGCCGTCGGTTCCCCTGTCGCCGGACGCACCGAGCCGGAACTCGAAGACCTGGTCGGCATGTTCGTCAACGTCATCGCGCTGCCGGCCCGACTGGAGGGCGATCCGTCATTCGCCGAGCTCCTGCGCCGCACCCGCGAAACCTGCCTGGACGCCTACGCGCACCAGGAACTGCCGTTCGCGCAGCTGGTCAGCGAGCTGAAGGTGGCACGCGACGTCTCGCGCCCGCCCGTCTTCCAGGCCGTGCTCGCCGTACAGAACTACGCCACCCAGCGCGACGCCGCGGCGGCGGGCGGCCTGAGCGCCGAGCCGTTCGGGGTACGGGCCAGCGGCACCCGCTTCGATCTCGAACTCTTCCTCCAGGAGTGGCCCGACGGGCTGCACGGCTCCTTCAACTTCAACACCGACCTCTTCGACCCCGCCGACATCGGACGCCTCGCCGATCACCTCGGCAGGATCCTGCGCTCCGTGGCGGCCGCCCCCGAGACCCCGCTCTCCGGCCTCGCCGGGCCCACCCCGGAGGAGCGCGAGACCGAGACCGAGCGGTACAACGACACCGCTGCGGACCGTCCGCCCACCACCCTCACCGCCCTGGTGGCCGAGCAGATCGCCCGGACCCCCGACGCGGTCGCCGTCGCCGTCGAGGGCCGGCCCGCCCTCACCTACCGGCAGCTCGACGAGCGGGCCGACCGGATCGCCGCCCGGCTGGCCGCCGAGGGCATCGGTCCGGGCGGCCTCGTCGCCATCTGCTCGGAGCGCTCACCCGAACTCGTCGCCGGCCTGCTTGGCATCCTGCGCACGGGCGCGGCCTACGCCCCGCTGGAACCCGGCTACCCCGCCGAACGCCTCGCCTTCCTCCTCGCCGACAGCGACGCGCCCGTCCTGCTCACACAGCGCGGACTGCCCACCCCGCACGGCTGCACCGCGCAGATCATGCTGCTGGACGACCCCGAGGAACCGCCCCGCTCGCGCCGCGGACCGGCCGGACCCACCCCCGACGACCCCGCCTACCTCATCTACACCTCCGGCTCCACCGGCCGCCCGAAGGGCGTGCCCAACACCCACCGGGCCATCGCCAACCGCCTCCAGTGGATGCAGGACACCTACCGGTTGGGACCCGACGACGCCGTCCTGCAGAAGACCCCCGTCGGCTTCGACGTATCGGTGTGGGAGTTCTTCTGGCCTCTGACCACCGGTGCGCGCATCGTCCTCGCCAAGCCCGGCGGCCAGAAGGACGCCGGCTACCTGCTCGACCTCATCGCCACCACGGGTGTCACCGTCGCGCACTTCGTGCCCGCCATGCTGACCGTCTTCCTCGCCGAGGACGGCGTCGAACGGTGCACGACGCTGCGCCGCGTGATCAGCAGCGGCGAGGCCCTGCCGCCCGACACGGCCCGCGAACTGACCGGCCGGCTGCCGCACTGCGCCCTCGCCAATCTGTACGGACCGACGGAGGCGGCGGTCGACGTCTCCTCGTGGGAGTGCGCCGGGCCCCTGGAGACGGTGCCGATCGGACGGCCCATCGACAACACCCGGCTGTACGTGCTGGACGCCGCCCTGCGCCCCGTGCCGCCCGGGGCCCCCGGAGAACTGCACATCGGCGGCACCGCCGTGGCCCTCGGCTACCACCGCAGGCCAGGCCAGACCGCGGCCCGGTTCGTCCCCGACCCGTACGGTCCGCCCGGCTCCCGCCTCTACCGCACCGGGGACCTGGCCCGCCGCCTCCCGGACGGCACCCTCCAGCACCTCGGCCGCGTCGACGCGCAGATCAAGCTGCGCGGGCTGCGCATCGAGCCCGGCGAGACCGAGGCCGCGCTGCGCGCCCAGCCCCACGTCGCCGACGCGGCGGTCGTCCTGCGCGAGGACCGGCCCGGCGACCAGCGCCTCGTCGGATACGTCGTGGCCGACGGCCCGGACGAGCCCGATCCGGCCCGGCTGCGTACGGCCCTCAAACGGGTGCTCCCCGAACACCAGGTGCCCTCGGTGGTCGCCGTCGTCCCCGCCCTGCCGCTCACCCCCAACGGGAAGCTCGACCGCCGCGCCCTGCCCGCGCCGCAGCTGCGGCGGTCCGGCGCGACCCGGCCCGCCACCGAGGTGGAGCGCCTGCTCGCCGGGGTCTGGGGCGAGGTGCTCGGGCTGACGGAGGTCGGCACGGACGAGGACTTCTTCGACATCGGCGGCCACTCGCTCCTGGCCACCCAGGTCGTCGCGAGGGCCCGCGCCCGGCTGGCCGAGGCGGGCGCCCGGCCCGTCAGCGTCATGGACCTCTTCACCCACCGCACCGTCCGCGACCTGGCCGCCGTCGCCTCCCGGGACGAGAGCGACGACTCCCCGAGGCCGCTGCTGCACCGGCTCACCCCGCCCGTGTCCGCCGCCCACCGCACCCGCACCTTCGTCTGCGTGCCGTACGGCGGCGGCAGCCCCGTCGTCTACCAACCCGTCGCCGACGCGCTGCCCGCCGACACCGAGCTGTGGGCGGTCGCCGTACCGGGCCACGACGTCGGTGTCACCGAGGAATCCGTGCCGTTCGACGAACTCGCCGAGCGCATCGCGGCGGAGGTACGGGAGCGGACCGAGGGGCCCGTCGTGGTCTACGGGCACTGCGCGGTCGGCACGGCCCTGGCGATCTCGGTCTCCCGGCTGCTGGAAGCCGCCGGGCACCCGCTGGAGGCGGTCTACGCCGGAGCCCAGTTCCCCTTCGCCCGGCCACGCAGCCGGGTGCTCAACGCGCTGAGCCGCGTCGCCTCACTCGAACCGCTGCTCGGCGACCGGGTCTACGCGAACTGGCTCATCGGGCTCGGAGTGAACACCTCCGACCTCGACAAGGAGCAGGCCGCCTTCATCATCGGCAACATGCGCAGGGACACCCAGGCCGCCGAGGACTACTTCACCCGCGCCATCGTCGACGTGGCCGCCGGAGCGCCACGGCTGCGCGCCCCGCTCATCTGCCTCATCGGCGACCAGGACCCGGCGGCCGACTTCTACCAGGAGCGCTACCGCGAGTGGCTGCTGCTGGCCGAGCGCTCCGCCGTCGCCGTGCTCGACCAGGGCGGTCACTTCTTCCTCAAGTACCGGGCCACCGAGGTCGCCGAGGCGGTGACCACCGTGCACCTCGCGGTGCGCGACGGAGTGACCGACGAGCTGCCCGCCCGCGATCCACGGCACTCGTGGTGGTTCCACGCGGACACCGGGCCGGTGACGGCGGCGGCCGAACAGTCCGGCACGGAAACCCCCGCCGAGGAAGCGGAGTCCGACGCCGGGCCCGAACCCAGCATGCGACGGTTCCTCGCGGTCGCGAGCGGGCAGCTGGTCTCCATCACCGGTTCCGCGCTGACCGAGTTCGCGCTGCCGCTCTGGATCCTGCTGAACACCGGCTCCCTCACCCGGTACGCGCTCTACGCGGTGATCGCCATGGTCCCCGGCATCCTCGTCGGCCCGCTGGCAGGCGCCCTCGTCGACCGGCTGGACCGGCGCACCGTGCTCCTCGCGGGCGACCTCACCGCCTGCACCACGCAGGCCGGCCTCCTGGCCCTGCTGCTCACCGGGAACCTGCACTCCTGGGAGGTGTACGTCCTGCTGGGCGTGCTCTCCCTCGCCCTGACCTTCCAACGGCTCGCCTACGCCTCGGCGGTCCCGCAGCTGGTACCCAAGCAGTACCTCGGCCACGCCAACGGCATCGTCCAACTCGCTTTCGGTACAGCCCAGTTCGTCGTACCGCTGGTGGCCGTGGCGCTGATGGCCGCAATCGGTCTGGGCGGCATCCTCGTCATCGACGTGGTCAGCTACGTCCTGGCCATCGGCGTCCTGCTCGCGGTCAAGTTCCCCCGGACGCTGCCGTGGACCCGGCGCGAGTCCCTCGTCTCCGAGATCCGGCACGGCTTCGCCCATTCCTGGCGCAACCGGGGCTTCCGGGCGATGCTGCTGTGGTTCGCCGGGCTGAACC
This sequence comes from Streptomyces sp. NPDC097595, assembly GCF_044761525.1. Taxonomy (NCBI): domain Bacteria; kingdom Bacillati; phylum Actinomycetota; class Actinomycetes; order Kitasatosporales; family Streptomycetaceae; genus Streptomyces; species Streptomyces sp. NPDC097595. The sequence goes on from NZ_JBIWCN010000014.1 coordinate 205,115, forward strand.
TCTTCCTCTCCCCGCTCTTCCTGCTCATCACCCCGCTGGTCCTCGCCTTCGACGACCTCCAGGGCGCGGCGCGGGTCGCGATGGCGGGCGGCGCGGGCGCGATCCTGGGCGGGGTCGTCATGGGGTTCTGGGGCGGCCCCCGGCGCCACCGGCTGCGCGGCATGCTCGGCCTCGCCGCACTGCTCGCCCTGGCCGGGGCCCTCACCGGGCTGCACGCCGGTCTCTGGGTGATCGCCGCCGGAGCGTTCGGCATGTCGTTCGCGCTCTCCCTCGTCAACGGCGTCTACTCCACGATCGTCCAGGTCAAGGTCCCGCAGCGCTTCCACGGCCGCGTCTTCGCCCTGAACACCCTCGTCGCCTGGTCCACCCTGCCGCTGGGCCACGGGATCATCGCCCCGCTCGGCTCCTCGGTGCTGGGGCCCCTGATGGAGCCCGGCGGGGCGCTCGCCCCCGTCTTCGGCCCCTTGATCGGCACCGGACCCGGGCGCGGCATCGCCCTGATGTACGTGCTCTTCGGGTGCGCCATGCTCGGCCTGGTCGCGCTCGGCCTGCGCCTTCCGGTGTTGGCGCGCTTCGACCGCGACGTGCCCGAGGCCGAGCCGGACGATCTGGTCGGTCTGCGCGAGCGTGCCCGTATCGCCGCCGCCCGCCGCGCGAAGGAGAGCCGGACATGACAGCGACGGCGGCCACCACACTGCCCGCCCTGCTCGCCCACCGGGCCACCGCCCACGGCGAGCGCACCGCCCTGATCACCGGCCGCGAACGGCTCGACTTCGCGTCCTGGCACGCCCGGTCGGGGGCGTACGCCTGCGCGCTGCGCTCCGCCGGGGTGCGCCCCGGGGACCGCGTGGTGCTCCACCACGGCACGGCCCGGTGGACCGAATACGCCGTCGCCTTCCTCGCGGTGCTGCGGGCGGGCGGAGTGGCCGTCCCACTGTCCGACCGGACGGCGCCCGCCACCACCGCTCATGTGCTCGCGGACACGCGGGCCCGCTTCCTGCTGCACGGCACGGGGGACATCCCGCCCGCGCTGCCGAAGGGCACCACCGTGCTGACGGAGGCCGACGCCGACGGCCACCCCTCCCGGCCCGACCTGCCCGAGCCCGCGCCCGGTGACCTCGCCCAGATCCTCTACACCTCCGGCACCACCGGCACCCCGAAGGCGGTCGGAGCCCAACACGCCAACCTGGCGTACGGCTGCACCCTGGACGAGCGCAGGCGGCCGCTGCGTCACTCGTCCGCCTTCCTGCACGCCTTCCCGGTCGGCACGAACGCCGGGCAGACCATGCTGGTCAACGCGCTGAACGCGTACGCCACCTGTGTCACGGCCCCGCAGTTCACCCCGGCCCGCTTCCTGCGCCTGCTCTCGGAGCACGACATCGGCAGCGTGTTCCTCGTACCGGCCATGGCGATCGAACTGCTGGCGTCCGCCGCGCTCACCGACGCGGGGTCATCGGGTGCGCGCGACGCCGTGCGCCTGGTGGGTTCCACGGCCGCCGCCCTCCCTCAGCCGGTCGCGCTCGGACTCGTCCGGGCCTTCCCGAAGGCGCAGATCGTCAACTACTACACCTCCACCGAAGCCGCCCCCGCCCAGGTCACCCTGCTCTTCGACCCAGCCCGCCCGGACTCGCCCGGCCGTCCCGCCTCCCTGGCCGACCTGCGGGTGACCACACCCGGGGGAGAGCCGCTGCCCGCGGGGCGGCCGGGAGAGCTGTGGCTGCGATCGGCCGCGGCTCCGCGGGCGTACGTGGGTGAGGCGGACGACGAGGCCTTCCAGGGGCGCTGGATACGCATGGGCGACCTGGGCCGCGTGGACGAGGAGGGCTTCCTCCACTTGCTCGACCGGGAGCGGGACGTCGTCAAGTCGGGCGCCCACAAGGTTTCCACCCTCCAGGTCGAGAACGCCCTGCACGCCCATCCGCTGGTCCGGGACGCCGCCGCCCTCGGACTGCCGCACCCGGTCCTGGGAAGCGTCGTCGCCGCCGTGGTCGTCGCCGACGACGGCCTGACCACCACCGCCCTGCGGGCCTTCCTGCTCGACCTGCTGGCCGTCCACGAACTGCCGGCCACCGTGCTGTTCCACGACACCCTGCCGCGCAACGAGGCCGGCAAGGTCCTCAAACGCGAACTGCGCCGCATCCTCGCCCAAGACCACCCCGAGGCCATCCTGTGAACGCGACCCTCAGCTCCGCCCAGCACGGCGTCTGGCTCACCGAGCGCACCCTGGACACCGCTTCCGCCTATCACCTGACCCTGGCCGTGCGTCTCGTCGGCCCGCTCGACACCAGCCGCCTGAACCGGGGCTGCGCCGCCGTCGCCGCCCAGCACCCGTCCCTCACCACGGTGTTCGCCGCAGACGGCACCCCCCGGCCCGGACCCGGACCCGGGCACCCGCGCACGGTCGAGTGCACCGACGGCACACTCGACGCGCTGCTCGCCCAGGAACGGGCCCTGCCCTTCGACCTCGCCCACGGCCCGCTGCACCGCTTCGTACTCCTGCGGCTGTCCCCGGTCCGGCACGTCCTGGTCCTGACCGCCCATCACCTCGTCTTCGACGGCGAGTCCAAGGACCGGCTGGTCGACGACCTGGCCACCGCCTACCGGGGCGGGCCACCGGCTCCGGCCGCCCCGCAGCCGGCCGCCGCACCGTCCCCCGACGCCCTCACGGACGCCGAGGCGTACTGGGCCACCCGCTGGCGCGATCCGGCCGCTCCCGCGCTGCCGGGGCTCGTGGTCTCCTCGGTGGCCGGTACCGCTCCCGCTCCGGGCGCGGAGGTCGCGTGGAGCCTCGGCCCCGAGCGGGCCGCGCTGCTGGGCGCCACGGCCGAACGGCTCGGGCTCACCCGCTTCGAACTGCTCACCGCGTCCTGGCACGCTCTGCTCGCCCGCTACGGCGAGGCCGCCCCCGTCACGGCCATCGAGCTGTCGCTGCGTACGCCGGGCACGGCCACGGGCGTGGGGCTGGCCGTCAACGAGCTGCCCCTCTTCACCACCGCCGACCTCGACGCGCCCTTCGCGTCCTGGTCCCGGACGGTGCGGGCCGAACTACGCGCCCTGTACAGGCACCGGGCCGTCCCGCTCGGCCGTTCCGTACGCGGACTGACCCCACGCACCGCGCTGACCCCGCTCTCCCTCAGCTACCGGCGGCGCCCGGAGCGACCGCGCCCCGACTTCGGCGCCGAGGTCCGCGCCGAGGTCCGCTGGCTCGGCTTCTGCGGCACCGCGCGCAACCTGGCACACCTCCAGCTCGTCGACTCGGGTACGGAGGTCGAAGCAAGCCTCCAGTTCCGCGCGGCGGCGCTCACCGCCGACGGCGCGCGACGGATCGCGGACCACTGGACGGCCCTCCTCGACGGCGTACTGGCCGGTCCCGACACCCCGGTCGGCGATCTGCCGCTGCTGACACCCGGGGAACGGGCCGCGCAACTGGCAGCGCCGCTTCCGCGGCCCGAACTCGCCCGGCGCACGGTGCCCTCGCTGTTCGCCGAGGCGGTGGCCGCCCGCCCCGACGCGACCGCCGTCGTCTGCGGCGACGAGACCCTGACCTACCGGGAGCTGTCCGCCCTGGTCGCACACGCGGCCGCCGCGCTGGGCAGGCACGGCGCGGGACCCGGCACCCTCGTCGGCATCGAACTGCCTCGCGGGCGCGACCAGTTGGTGTCCCTCCTCGCCTCGCTGGTCCTCGGCTCCGTCCATCTGCCGCTCGACCCCGACCACCCGGCCGAACGGCTGGCGTTCCTCAGGGTCGACTCCCGCCTCGCGCTGCGCGTCACCACACGCCCCGAGGGGCCCGGCGACCTCACCCCGGAGGCCCTGGCACCCGTCGGCCCGGACACCCCGGCGCTGCCCCCGGGCCCGACGCCCGCCCATCCCGCGTACGTGCTCTACACCTCCGGCTCGACCGGGCGCCCCAAGGGCGTGGAGGTGCCGCACTCGGCGCTCGCCAACGTCCTGGGCGCGTTGCGCGACCACCTGGGCTCCGGCCCCGACGACCGCTGGCTCGGGCTCACCTCGCTGTCCTTCGACATCTCGGCGGTCGAACTGCTGCTGCCCCTCATCAGCGGCGGGCGCGTCGTCCTGGTGCCGGAGGGCGGCCACCGCGACGGGCCCGCGCTGCTCGGGCTCATCGATCGCCACCGGGTCACACACGTCCAGGCCACGCCCAGCGGGTGGCGGCTGCTGCTCGACGCGGGGCTCGGCGACGACGCGTCCGGACTCACCGCACTGTCCGGCGGCGAGGCGCTGCCACCCGCGCTGGCCGCGGAGCTGGGCACCGTCAGCAAACGACTGGTGAACGTCTACGGCCCGACCGAGACCACCATCTGGTCCACCCTGGCGGAGCCCGCCGCGGGCGACGACGGCCAGGTCCTCATCGGCGAACCGCTCGCCAACACCCGCGCCTACGTCCTGGACGCCCGGCTGCGCCCAGTCCCGTACGGACTGCCCGGCGAGCTCTACCTCGGCGGCGCCGGTCTGGCGCACGGCTACCGCCACCGCCCCGGCCTGACGGCCACGCGTTTCGTCCCCGACCCGTACGGACCTGCGGGCGCGCGCCTCTACCGCACCGGGGACCTCGTGCGGCGCCTGCCCGACGGCGGCCTCGTCTGCATCGGCCGCTCGGACAACCAGGTCAAGGTGCGCGGCCACCGGATCGAACTGGGCGAGATCGAGGCCCGGCTGGCTTCGCACCCCTCGGTCGCGCAGGCCGCCGCCGCTGTGCACGGCGCGGACGGCGAGCGCAGGCTGAGCGCCTATGTCGTCCCGGCCGGCCCGGCGCCCACGGCCCAGGAGCTGCACGCCCACCTCGCCGCCGCGCTTCCCGCCGCCGCCGTCCCCGCCTCGTACACGGTGCTGGAGGCGTTCCCGCTCACCCCCAACGGCAAGCTGGACCGGGCCGCGCTTCCGGAGCCGGTCCCGGCGCGCGGACCCGCGGCGGGCGGCGGCGCGGGAACCGGGCCCGACCCCACCACCGAAGCGGTGCTCGCGATCTGGCGCGAGGTCCTGGAACTGGACGATCTCGGCTGCGACGAGGACCTGTTCGACCTCGGCGGCCATTCCCTGACCATCACCGCCATCGCCGCCCGCATCCACCGCACCCTGGGCGTGGACCTCCCGTTCGACGTCTTCTTCGACGCCCCCACCGTGCGCGGCATCGCCGCCGCCGTCACCGCACTGCGCAAGGAGTAGCACCATGACCGAACCCAGCCGCTACCTCGTGGCCGTCAACGACGAGGAGCAGCACGCCCTCTGGCCGGAGGGCGCCGAACTGCCCGCGGGCTGGCGGGCGGAGGGCTTCACCGGCACCGAGGAGGAATGCGTCGCGCACGTCGACCGGGTGTGGCCGGACATCCGCCCCCTGAGCCTGCGCCGCCGTCTGGCCGACGAGGCCGCCCGGTGACCGCGCCCGCCCCCACCCCGGAGAGTGTCGCCCGGCTCGTCGAACGGGCCACCGACGGCCGGCTCGGCGCCGCGGAGCTCATGGACTCCACCGAACCCCTGGCCGCGCTGGGCGTCAGCTCGCTGTCCCTGCTGCGGCTCGCCGACAGCCTGGAGTCGGAGTACGGCGTCCTCATCGACCTCGGCGACCGGGCGCTGTACACCGAAGGTCTCGCGGGCCTGACCGCCCGAGTGCGGGCCCTGGCCGCCGAGGGCACCGAGTGACGGCGGCGACGGCGCACGCCACCGCGTCCTTCGCCTTCGCTGGCGGCCGGAGCGGCGATGCCCCGCTGACCTGGGGCCAGCGTGCGATCTGGCACGCGATCGGGCGCACCCGGCCCAACGACCACTACTTCAACATCGGCCGCGTCCTGCCGCTCGCCGACCGGGGCGCGCCGGTGGACCTGCCCCGGCTGACGGACGCGCTCACGGCGCTCCTCGTCCGTCACGAAGCGCTGCGCACCCGGATCGCGGACGAGGGCGGGGAGCCGCGCCAACGCCTGCACGGCGAAGGGCAGGTGGAAATCCGTGTCGTCGAGGCGGACGATCCGCAGGAAGCCGCGACGGCCGCCGACGCCCTGCTGTCGTCGCTGACCGCCCACCGCTTCGACTACGCGGGCGAGTGGCCCGTACGGTTCGGAGCCGTCCGGCACGCGGGGCGGATCACGCACGCCGTGCTGGCGCTGTGCCATCTGGCAGCCGACGGGCACGCCGCCGAGGTCCTGGTCCGCGATCTGCGGCTGCTCGCCCGCCGCGGGTCGGCCGGACCGGCCTGCGCCGCGAACCCTCTCGACCTGGCGCGCCATCAGGCGTCCCCGGCCGGCCGCCGCGCGGGCCGGGCCGCGCTCGCGCACTGGGAGAGAGGGCTGCGGGCGGCGTCCCCGACGATGTTCCCCGCGCCGGTCGCCGAGCCGAGCACGCCCCGCTTCTGGACGGGCCGGCTGGTCTCCGCCGCGCTTCCCCGGGCCGTCGAGGCGCTGGCCGCCGCGCACCGGGTCAGCGGCTCGACGGTGCTGCTGACCGCCTCGGCCGCCCTGGTCGCCGCCGGTCAGGGCCACCCGGTCGCGGCGGTCATGCCGATCGCGGGCAACCGCGCGGCCGAGGGCCACCGCACCCTGGTCAGCACGCTGTCCCAGGACGCGCTGTTCATCCTGCGCATGGACGAGGCGGGGCCGGACGCCGACTTCACGGATCTGCTGGCGGGCGCCTGGCCGGCCGCGCTCGCCGGATACCGCGCCGCCTCCTACGACCCCGCCGACCTCGACGCCCTGCTGGACCGGATGTCCGCGGAGCGCGGCACCGAGGTCCATCCGTACTGCTGCTTCAACGACATGCGCCTGGTGGAGCGCCCGGCAGCGCCCCGCCCCGCGCCGCGCCCGGACGAGTCCGCCGCCCTCAGCCGCCGCGGCGTCCTGGACTTCCCCGCGACCCAGGACCGCGTGGCCTGCCGGTACTGCCTGCACGTCAGCGGGGACGACAGCGCGCTCACCGTCACCCTGACCGCCGACACCGCGTATCTGCCGCCGCACACCATCCACGCCCATCTGCGCGCCATCGAGGAGGTCGTCGTGACCGCGTCGGCCGGAAACCCGCCCCTTCTGACGGAGCTGCCCACACTCCTCACGAAGACCGAGGAGGCCGCCCGGTGAGCGCCGAACCGGCCCCGAGACCCCTCGCCCGTGCCGGGACGACGTCCTGCGTACAGGGCGGGTCCATGCGCTTCGCGGTGACCTCCGGCGAGGGCACCCCGCTCACCGGCCACGTCATCGTCTCCGACGCCGTGACCGGGCGCCCGATGGCCCGCGCGTCCGTGCACGGCACCGAGTGGACCCTCGACATCCCGCACGACTGGCCCAGTTCGCTGTACGTGGCCCGGTTCCACGACGCCCGTCCGCAGACGCCGGAACCGGAGCGGGACGCCGAACACGAGGTGTGGTTCGTCGTGCGGGCGGCGCGGCCCGCGGCCACCTCGTCCGTGCTCGTCTCCATCCCCTTCGCCACCTGGCGCGCCTACCACCGCGCGGGGCAGCCGGGCCGGAGCCTCTACTACGCCGAGGAACCGGGCCGCGCCGCCCGGGTGTCCTTCACCGACCCGGGAGGGGGCCCGCCGCCCGAGCGCTGGGAGGAGCCGTTGCTGCGCTGGCTGCCCGGGGCCGGCTATCCGGTCGAGTTCTGTTCCGGTCTCGATCTGGACGACGGAGAAGAACTCCTCGCCCCCTACCGCCTGTTGGTCGTCAACGGGCACGACGAGTACTGGTCGGCCGGGATGCGCGACAGCGTCGAGACCTTCGCCCGCAAGGGCGGCAACCTCGCCTTCTTCGCCGGCAACACGGCCTGGTGGCAGATGCGCCTGGAGGACGGTGGCCGCACGATGGTCTGCCATCGCGACGCCGCGTCCGACCCCGTCCCCGACCCCCGCCTCACGACCGTCGAGTGGTCCAGCTCGCCCGTCGACCGCCCCGAGAACGCGATGACCGGCGTCAGCTTCCGCAACGGAGCCGGCTCCTGGGGCGCGGGCATGGGCCTCATCGGCCGCGAGTCCTACACGGTCCGGTTCGCCGGCCACTGGGTCTTCGAAGGAACCGGCCTCCGCGACGGGGACACCTTCGCCCGGGGCGCCCTCGGGTACGAGACGGACGCCGCCGAACTCGACTGGACGGCCGGGGTGCCCCGCGCCACGGGCCGGGACGGCACCCCGCGCTCGTTCGCCGTGCTCGCCACCGCCGACCTGCGGCACTGGCGTACGTACGGGCAGGGCGGCTGGGCCACCATGGGCGTCTTCCGGCTGGGCGCCGGTACGGTCTTCAACGCCGCCACCATCAACTGGGGCCGGGCGCTGGCCGATCCGGTGGTGGACCGGATCACCCGCAACGTGCTGGACCGTCTCGGCGCTACGGCTCCGCAGCCCGCCTGGCACGCCGTGGGGCAGGCACCGGGGCTGCGGGCGCTCGCCGCCTGCGAGGGGCGGCTCTTCGCCGTCGCCGAGGACGGCGAGACCCTGCTCCACCGTGAGCCGTCCGACCAGAACCTGCCGTGGGCCGCCTGCCCTCCGGCCCCGGGGCCCGCGCCGCGGATCCGGTGCCTGGCCGCCCCGCGCGAGGCATGCCACCCCATGCCGCTGGCCCTGCTGGCCGTGGACACCGACGACCGGCTGCTCGTACGCGACCCGGTGCCCGGGCCGGCGCCCTGGACCCCGGTGGGCGAGGTCCCCGCCGGCACGACGGGGCTGGCGATGTGCGACAACACGCTGTTCGCGGTGACCCCGCACGACGACACCTTGTACGGGCGGCCCGCACCGCACCCGGACGCGCCGTGGACGGTGCTGGGCCCCGCGGGCGGGGCGGCATCGCTGACCGTGCTCAACGCGCGTCTCTACGCGACCGGCCCGGACGCGTTGCTGACCCGCCCGCCGGTCGTCACCAAAACCCCCTTCGAACCGGCGGGCCCCTTCCCGGCCAGTAGGGCGCTCGCGTCGTACGCGGGACGACTGCTGGCGGCGACGCGGGACGGCCTCCTCGTCAGCCATGGACCGCCGCGCCGCTCATGACCCGGACAGGGCCGTTGTTCTGTCCGAGGAGGTTGTGGACGGGTGAGTTATATCTCGGCTGAGGGATCTTGAACGGGTGAGGGCCTTCCGGGTTCGGTGTGGATTGCGAC